>NZ_CP101655.1:5548253-5669215 GCF_028830055.1 Pseudomonas serboccidentalis | reverse complement strand
ATTTGGCGTTTACCCATGAATAACGGAGCGCTGTGATGTCCTCCTTGCCTCAACCGGCCTGGCCCGAGCCGCACAAAGCCTGCCTCGCCCTGGCCTTCGACCTCGACGGCCCGACCGGCGATGCGATGCTCAACGGCTCGATCTGGCACAAGCCCGAATACTTCGGTTTCGGTGGTTATGGCCCTTACCGCGCCCTGCCCCGGCTGCTCGATCTGCTCGACGCCTTTAATATTCCGACCACGTTCTTCGTCCCGGCCTGGGTCGTGGAGAACTGGCCAAAGCAGTGCCAGGCCATCGTCGAACGCGGCCATGAAGTGGCCTATCACGGCTACAAACACGAATCCTTCTACACCCTGACGCTGGAACAACAGCAAGCCGTGATGGCGAAATCAAGGGACGTGTTCTGGCAACACCTGCACATCCGCGCCGAAGGCTTTCGCACACCGTCCGGCGACTGGCGCGCGCAAACCCCGGCGATGCTCGCTGACGCCGGCGTCATCTATTCCAGCAGCATGCGCGGCGATGATCGTCCGTATCTGGTCAACGTCCCCGGTCACAGCACACCGCTGGTGGAAATCCCCGGTCGTTGGGAGATGGACGATTACGCCTCCCTCGCCTACACCCGCGCGCCGAATTTCCCGTCGGGGCTGGATCGCACCGCCAGCTACGCACTGACCCTCGATAACTGGAAGCGGGAGTACGACGGCGCCATGGATGAAGGCCTGTGCCTGACAACCCTGTTTCACCCGAAAATCACCGGCAAACCGGGACGCATCCTGTTGCTGGAGCAACTTTTCGAACACATGCGCCAACGCGATGACGTGTGGTTCGCCACTTGCCGCGACGTCGCCCGCTGGTGGCTGAAGGAGCATCACCATGGCTGATTTCGCTGTTTTGCCCAACCAGGTCTGGCCCGAAGGCAAGCGCTGCGCCGTGGTCCTGACCGTCGATTACAACGACATCCACGGTATTTTGACTCAGGCCCCGGAAGTGGCCGGACGCGACAAGACCCTGTCGGTGTGGCGCTATGGCACGCAACGTGGGGTCGATCGTCTGCTCGGGTTGTTCGAGGAACTCGGGGTGACCAGCAGTTGGTTCGTCCCCGGTATCGTCGCCGAGGAAAACCCGCAGCACATTGCGGCGATCAAGGCTGGCGGCCATGAGATTGCCTGCGCCGGCTATCGCCATCTGGACTACGACCGTCTCGACCTGGCGACGCAAAGTGCCGAGGTCGCCAAGGGTTGTGCCGCGCTCCACGCATTGACCGGCGAACGGCCGAACGGCTTCCGCATTCCCGCCGGCAACGGCGCGCCAGGGTTTATCGAAGCGCTCAAGGATCACGGCATACGTTGGTGCTCATCGTGGCGTGGCGACGACTTGCCGTTTGCTCATCCAACGGCCCCCGATGTCATCGAGCTGCCGCTGCATTACGAGCTGGAAGACGAGCCGTACTTCGCCTTCAACCTGAGCCCGGCGGTGCCGCCGGCGCAATCGCGTATCGCCTCCTACAGCCACACGCTGGACAACCTGCAGCTGGACTTCGCCGGGTTCCACCGGTTCGGCCTGTGCTATGTGCTGCGCCTGCACCCGGAAATCATCGCCACGCCAGGACGGATCGGCGTGCTGCGCGAATTGCTGCAAGGCATTCAAAAGCATGACGACGTGTGGATCGCCAGCGGCGCCGAGATCGCGCAGTGGTGGGCGCAATCGGCGCAACAGGTGAGCGCCGATCATCCGGCATCGGTCTATGAGCGGCACTATCGGGACTACCTCGTATGACCCAGCGCATGCAGCGTCTGGCGCAGTTTTGCGTCGAGACCCACTTCGACGATTTGCCACCGGCACTCGTCGAGCAAGCCAAGCGGCACATCCTCGACACCTTTGGCGCAGCGCTGGCCGGGGCGGACAGCGCCGTGGCGTTTCAATCGCGGCGAGTGCTGGCAAGCGAGTCCGGGCCGGTGCCCGTCTGGGGCACTTCGTTTCGGGTCGGTGCGGGTCAGGCAGCGCTGCTCAATGGCATCGCCGCCCATGCTCTGGAACTGGACGACACCGGTGGTTGCGATCACTCCGGTGCGGTGGTGTTGCCGGCAATCATGGCTGCGCTTTCGTTGAGCGACAGAACCATCAGTGGTCGCGAGTTGATCACGGCCGTGGTGATCGGCTATGAAATCGGCCGGCGTGTACTGGAAGCCTGTGGCAGCTATTCGGCGCATAACGGCGCAGGTTGGCATTCTACCGCCACCTGCGGAGTGTTCGGTGCGGCGGCGGCGTGCTCTCGGATTCTGCGCCTGGATGCGCAGCAGACGGTGGCGGCGCTGGGCATCGCCGGTAGCTTCAGTGGCGGTCTGTGGGCGTTCATTCACGACGGTTCACAGAGCAAAAAACTGCACAGCGGTCGCGCCGCCGAAGGCGGATTGCTGGCGGCGCGGTTTGCCAGCGAAGGTATCAGCGGCCCCACGCTACTGTTCAATGAAGTCTGGGGCGGTTTTCTCAAGACCTTCGCGGGTGATAACGCATGCGCCGAAGCGCTGGACGTTGATCTGGGCACGGTGTGGAAGCTCGCCCGTTGCTCGATCAAACCCTACGCGGCCTGTCGCGGAACGCATTCGGCAATCGACGCGCTTGGGCTGTTGCTGGCGCAACTGCAGGTCGGCGCTGATCAGGTCGAGGATGTACAGGTGCGTTTGTGCCCGTTTCTGCAAGACATGTGTGGCGGGCGCGATGTCGGCAGTCTGGCGGCCGCGCAAATGAGCCTGCCGTATGCGCTTGCATCGCGTCTGGTGCATGGCCACTGTCGGCTGGAGGCCTACGACGAAGGGCTACGGCATGATCCGCGTATTGTTCAATGGCTGGCGCGCATTCACCTTGAAGTCGATCCGCAACTGTCCGAGGATGGCGAGCCGTGGGTGACGCTGCGCACCGTCGATGGACGCATGGCTGGCCTGTGTGTCGAGGTGCCGCTGGGCGCGCCGGGCAATCCGCTGAGTGATGCGGCACTGGAGGAGAAGTTTTTCAGCCTGGCGTTGCGGGTGTTACCGCGCGGGCAGGCTGACGGGTTGCTGGACTCGGTGCGGCGACTGGAGAGACTCGAATCTGTGGGCGATCTGGATCGGTGGTTGATGTGATGAGTGTGTCGCCGGGACAGGGCTCATTGCGAGCACTCACTCCTGCAAAGGATCTGGTCGTTAGATGCGGATCCTGTAGGAGTGAGCCTGCTCGCGATGCAGCCGACTCGGTGCCCAGCCGATCAGAAAAACAACTGAAATAAGGACATTCGCCCCACCGTGGTCACCTACTCGCTCGTTATCCGCCGCCTGATGATCGTCTCGCTAACCATCGTGGTCAGCCGCGCCATCACCAGTCCACTGCTCACTCTATTCCTGAGCAACAAGCTCGGGCTCAATCAGCAGGACGTCGGTCTGCTCCTGGGTATCGCGGTGTTCATCGCGACCCTGCTCGCGCTGTATGGCGGCTACATCATCGACCGCCTGGAAAAGCGCCGGTTGCTGATTCTCGCCATGCTTTCCAGCGCCGTGGGCTTTGTCCTGCTGACGTTCGCCCAAAACCTTTATCTGACCACCGTCACCCTGATCATCACCGAAACCGCCTCGGCGTTGTTCCTGATCGGCTCCAAGGCAATCCTCAGTGAAAACCTGCCCATGAGCCAACGGGCCAAGGCATTCTCCCTGCGCTACACGCTGACCAACATCGGTTACGCCACCGGGCCGATGCTTGGCGTCGTGATTGCCGGGGTCTACCCTGTTGCGCCGTTCCTGATCGCCGCCGCGATTGCCTTCGCCAGTGTGTTCCTGATGAGCGGGATTCCCAGGGATTCCAGCCCGGTTACCGCCATCGGCCAACCGCAAAGCTTTCTGAAAACCCTGAGCACCCTGAAAAACGACCGCACGCTGATCATGTTCACCTGTGGTTGCCTGCTCAGCACCGTGGTGCACGGGCGCTTCACCCTGTACCTGTCGCAATACCTGCTGGTGGTCGAGGATTCGAAAAGCGCCCTGCAAACCATGGCCGCCCTGCTCGCCTGCAATGCGATTACGGTGATCCTGCTGCAATACCAGATCGGTCGCTTCCTCAGTCGCGAAAAGTTGCGCTACTGGATCGCGGCCGGCACCAGCCTGTTCATTCTTGGGTTGATCGGTTTCAGTCTGGCCAATAGCCTGCTCACCTGGTGCATCGCGATGTTCATCTTCACTCTGGGTGAAATGATCATTTACCCGTCGGAGTTCCTGTTCGTCGACACCCTGGCTCCGGAAGAACTGCGTGGCAGCTACTACGGCGCACAGAATCTGGCGGCGCTGGGCGGTGCATTGAGTCCGGTGATCTGCGGATTCCTGCTGATGCACACTCCGGCGCCAACGATGTTCTATGCGCTGAGCGCGTTGACCGCGATGGGTGGACTCTTGTGCTTCATGAGCGGGAGACGTGTCGCTTTAGCTCAAAAATAATGCACTGAAGCAGCATTTATATGAATTTGTCAGCATCGAGTTTGCACGGCACACTGTGCATGTTCCTCCCCCAATGTTGGAACACTTCGAGGACTTTCCGAAACGGACGAGTCCTTTTTTTTGCCCCGAATTTACCGCAAGGACCCGATTCACATGCTCGCTCGCTGGTTCCCCGCCGCCATCAACACCCGCCCCACCGAATGGAGCCGCGCCGCCATCGGCATGGCTTTGGGCACGCTGTTCAGCGTCTGGGCATGCAGTCAGGTGTTCGGTCATGAAGTCGCCTATCACCTGATCGGGCCATTGGGTGCCTCGGCGGTGCTGCTGTTCGCCGTGTCCTCCGGGGCGCTCGCGCAACCGTGGTCGATCATCGGCGGCTACCTGTGCGCCAGCGTTGTCGCGCTGCTGGTGGCCCACGTGCTGGGCCGAACCCTGGGCAGTGCGTGTCTGGCAGCGGGCATGGCGCTGATCCTGATGTGCTGGCTACGTTGCCTGCACCCGCCGGCCGGCGCGCTCGCGCTGACGCTGGTGCTGGCCGATCCGGCGACCATCGCCATGGACTGGAAAGCCATGGAACCGGTGATGCTCGCCGCCGCGTGCATGCTGCTCAGCGCGCTGACCTACAACAACCTGACGCGCATCCGCTACCCGAAACGCCCGGCTGAGCCAGCACCGGCTCTGGTGCCGGTCGATAGCCAGGCCATCACCGCCGCTGACTTGAAACTGGCATTGGCGGATATGGAAGCGTTTATCGACGTCACGCCCGAAGATCTCGAGCAACTGATCCACGCCAGCGAACTGCACGCCAAACGGCGCAGCATCGGCGAAGTCTTCTCCTGACACCCACACTCCCTGTAGGCGCTGCCGAAGGCTCGGGCCGCGTTCGGACGATCTTTTGATTGTGTTTTTCAAGATCAAAAGATCGCAGCCTGCGGCAGCTCCTACACAAGCCAGTGGCGTTTTTTTCTTAAGGCAAAAACGCAAACTCCCCCTGCACATATCCCCGTTGTACACGGCAAATTTGCACTGTTACGATCCGTCAACGCTCGCGCGCGAGCTTTTCGAATAAAGACAATAAAAGCAGGGAGTTAGTGATGACTGCTCAGGCTTCATCCCCGCGGACGCCGTCCATGGATGCCACGCAAAACGAAGTGCTGGCCGAGGTTCGCAATCACATCGGTCACCTGACCCTCAACCGCCCCGCCGGTCTCAACGCC
The DNA here is from genome assembly GCF_028830055.1 of Pseudomonas serboccidentalis. Lineage (NCBI taxonomy): Bacteria > Pseudomonadati > Pseudomonadota > Gammaproteobacteria > Pseudomonadales > Pseudomonadaceae > Pseudomonas > Pseudomonas serboccidentalis. The sequence goes on along the minus strand of NZ_CP101655.1, from coordinate 5,663,535 downwards.
ATTACCCTCGACATGGTTCGCCAGTTGCAGCAGCAACTCGACGCCTGGGCCACTGACGCCCGCGTGCATGCCGTGGTGTTGCGCGGTGCCGGGGAAAAGGCCTTCTGCGCCGGCGGCGATATCCGATCCCTGTACGACAGCTTCAAAAGCGGTGACACGCTGCACGAAGACTTCTTCGTCGAGGAATACGCCCTCGACCTGACGATTCATCACTACCGCAAACCGGTACTGGCCTTGATGGACGGGTTCGTCCTCGGCGGCGGCATGGGGCTGGTGCAAGGTGCGGATCTGCGCGTGGTCACCGAGAAGAGCCGCCTGGCGATGCCGGAAGTGGCCATCGGTTATTTCCCGGATGTCGGTGGCAGCTATTTCCTGTCGCGCATTCCCGGTGAACTGGGGATCTACCTGGGCGTCAGCGGCGTGCAGATTCGCGCGGCCGATGCGCTGTATTGCGGGCTGGCCGACTGGTATGTCGACAGCAGCAGACTGGCGAGCCTCGACGAACAACTCGATCACCTGGAATGGCACGACACGCCACTCAAAGACCTGCAGGGCCTGCTCGCCAAAAACGGTGTGCAAACCCTGGCCGATGCACCGCTGGAGAAACTGCGCCCGGTCATCGACCATTTCTTCGCCCTGCCGGACGTGCCAAGCATCGTCGAGCAACTGCGCGCAGTCACCGTCGCCGACAGCCATGAGTGGGCGACCACCACCGCTGATCTGCTGGAGACCCGCTCGCCACTGGCGATGGCGGTGACCCTGGAAATGCTCCGTCGTGGCCGACATTTGAGCCTGGAACAATGCTTCGCGCTTGAACTGCATCTGGATCGTCAGTGGTTCGAACGCGGCGACCTGATCGAAGGCGTGCGCGCCCTGCTGATCGACAAAGACAAGACACCACGCTGGAACCCGCCGACCCTCGCTGCGCTGGACGCCGAACATGTCGCGAGTTTCTTCCACGGTTTTACTGAGAGCGGGAGCTGAGCCATGCACGATCTCGAACTGACTGAAGAACAAGTGATGATCCGCGACATGGCCCGGGACTTTGCCCGTGGCGAAATCGCACCCCATGCGCAAGCCTGGGAAAAGGCCGGCTGGATCGACGACGCGCTGGTGGCGAAGATGGGCGAACTCGGTTTGCTCGGCATGGTGGTGCCCGAGGAATGGGGCGGCACTTACGTCGATTACGTGGCGTACGCCCTGGCCGTGGAAGAGATTTCCGCAGGCGACGGCGCAACCGGCGCGTTCATGAGCATCCACAACTCGGTGGGCTGTGGGCCGGTCATGAATTACGGCAGCGAAGCGCAGAAAAAGACCTGGCTGGCCGACCTCGCCAGCGGTCAGGTGATTGGCTGTTTCTGCCTGACCGAACCGCAGGCCGGTTCCGAAGCGCACAACCTGCGCACCCGTGCCGAACTGCGTGACGGCCAGTGGGTGATCAACGGCGCCAAGCAATTCGTCAGCAACGGCAAGCGGGCGAAACTGGCCATCGTGTTCGCGGTGACCGATCCGGATCTGGGCAAGAAAGGCATTTCCGCGTTCCTGGTGCCGACTGATACCCCGGGGTTCATCGTCGATCGTACCGAACACAAGATGGGCATTCGCGCTTCCGACACCTGTGCGGTGACGCTCAACAACTGCAGCATTCCCGAGGCTAATCTGCTCGGTGAGCGCGGCAAGGGCCTGGCGATTGCCCTGTCCAACCTCGAAGGCGGACGCATCGGCATTGCCGCACAAGCCTTGGGCATCGCCCGGGCGGCGTTTGAAGCGGCGCTGGTGTATTCCCGTGATCGTATCCAGTTCGGCAAGCCGATCAACGAGCACCAGAGCATCGCCAACCTGCTGGCCGACATGCACCTGCAAATCAACGCGGCGCGCTTGATGATCCTGCACGCGGCGCGCCTGCGCACGGCGGGCAAACCGTGTCTGTCGGAGGCTTCACAGGCCAAGCTGTTCGCGTCGGAAATGGCCGAGAAGGTCTGCTCCTCAGCGATTCAGATTCATGGCGGGTATGGGTACCTGGAGGATTATCCGGTGGAGAAGTACTACCGCGATGCGCGGATTACCCAGATCTACGAAGGCTCGAGCGAGATTCAGCGGATGGTGATTGCGCGTGAGCTGAAGAACTACCAGCTCTAAAAGCAAAAGATCGCAGCCTTCGGCAGCTCCTACAGGGAAAATGTGTAGGAGCTGCCGAAGGTTGCGATCTTTTGATCTTGCCTCAAAAGCTTCGCGAGCAAGCCCGCTCCCACATTGGATTTGCGTACGACGCAGATCCAATGTGGGAGCGGGCTTGCTCGCGAAGGCGTCAGTCAGGACGCATTATTTGCCCTGAAACTCCGGTGCGCGCTTGGCCACAAACGCCGCCATCCCTTCCTTCTGATCCTGCGTGGCAAACGCGGCATGGAACACCCGGCGCTCGAAGCGCACGCCTTCGGTCAGGTTGACCTCGAAGGCGCGGTTGACGCTTTCCTTGATCATCATCGCAATCGGCAGCGATTTGCTGGCGATCACCGTGGCGACTTTCAGGGCTTCGTCCAGCAACTCATCGCTTGGCACGATCCGCGCGACGATGCCGCAACGTTCGGCTTCGACGGCATCGATCAGACGCCCGCTCAGGCACATTTCCATGGCCTTGGCCTTGCCCACCGCGCGGGTCAGGCGCTGGGTGCCGCCCATGCCCGGGAGCACGCCGAGGTTGATTTCCGGTTGACCGAATTTGGCATTGTCGCCGGCCAGGATGAAGTCGCACATCAGCGCCAGTTCACAGCCGCCGCCGAGGGCGAATCCGTTGACCGCGGCGATGATCGGCTTGCGCCGGTTGGCAACGCGGTCGCTGTCGCTGAACAGATCATCCATGTAGATCTGCGGGTAGGTCAGCTCGGCCATTTCCTTGATGTCGGCACCGGCCGCAAAGGCTTTTTTCGAACCGGTGATGACGATGCAACCAATGTTCGCATCCGCTTCGAGGCCATCAAGGGCGTGGTTCACTTCGCTGACCAGTTGCGCATTCAGGGCGTTCAGCGCCTGTGGGCGGTTCAGGGTGATGAGGCCGACGCGGCCGTGGTTTTCCAGCAGAATCGTTTCGTAGCTCATATAAAACTCCTGAATTCATACTCCCCCTGTAGGAGCTGCCGCAGGCTCGGGCCGCGTTCGGACGATCTTTTGATCTTGCTTTACAAATCAAAGGCAAAAGATCGCAGCCTTCGGCAGCTCCTACACAGGGGTTGGGTTTAAAGGTTTCGTGAGATGACCATGCGCTGAATGTCGCTGGTGCCTTCATAGATCTGGCAGACGCGCACGTCGCGGTAGATGCGTTCCAGCGGGAAGTCGTTGAGGTAACCGTAACCGCCCAGCGTCTGCAACGCCATCGAGCAGACCTTCTCGGCCATTTCCGAGGCGAACAGTTTCGCCATTGAAGCCTCGACCAACGCCGGCTGACCGCTGTCACGCAGGGCGGCGGCGTAATGCACCATTTGCCGGGCGACGGCGATCTGCGTGGCCATGTCGGCAAGGCGGAAGGCCACGGCCTGGTGCTCGATGATCGGTTTGCCAAAGGTCTCGCGCTCACGGGCGTAATCACGAGCCGCTTCGAACGCGGCACGGGCCATGCCCACCGATTGTGAGGCAATGCCGACGCGTCCGCCTTCAAGGTTGGCCAGGGCGATCTTGTAGCCTTCGCCCTCCTCACCCAAGCGGTTGGCGACCGGCACTTTCACGTCCTCAAAGAGGATCTGGCAGGTGTCCGACGCATGCTGGCCGAGCTTGTCTTCGACTCGGGCGACTGTGTAGCCCGGCGAGTCGGTGGGCACGATGAACGCTGTAATGCCACGTTTGCCGGCGCTCGGGTCGGTGACCGCAAACACGATCACGATCCCGGCGTTCTGCCCGGAGGTGATGAACTGTTTGCAGCCGTTGAGCACGTAATGATCGCCGTCCAGCCGGGCGCGGGTTTTCAGGCTGCTGGCGTCAGAGCCGGCTTGCGGTTCGGTCAAGGCGAAAGCGCCGAGCATGGCGCCGCTGGCCAAAGGTTTGAGGAAGCGTTCGCGCTGGTCGTCATTGCCGAACTTGAGGATCGGCACGCAACCCACCGAGTTGTGCACGCTCATGATGGTCGAGCAGGCGCCGTCGCCGGCAGCGATTTCTTCCAGGGCCATGGCGTAAGCCAGGTAACCGGTGTCACAGCCGCCCCACTGCTCCGGCACGAGCATGCCGAAAAAGCCCAGTTCGGCCATCTCGCCGATGGCTTCCTTGGGGAAACGGTGCTCGCGATCCCACTCGGCGGCGAACGGCTTCAGCCGTTCCTCGGCAAACTGCCGGGCCATGTCGCGGATCTGGGTTTGGTCTTCGTTGGGAATCATGGGTGAATCCTTAAATTGAATCGCAACACTCACCTTTGTAGGAGCTGCCGCAGGCTGCGATCTTTTGCTCTTGTTTTTAAAATCAAAGTCAAAAGATCGCAGCCTGCGGCAGCTCCTACAGAGTCCGCGTGTTTAGTAAACGCATTCCACAGCCATGGCCGTGGCTTCACCACCGCCGATGCAGATCGCCGCAATCCCGCGTTTCAGGCCTTTCTGGCGCAGGGCCGAGAGTAAGGTCACCAGAATCCGTGCACCCGAGGCACCGATCGGATGGCCCAGCGCGCAGGCGCCGCCATGCACGTTGAGTTTGTCGTGGGGGATTTCCAGGTGAGTCATCGCGGCCATCGCCACCACGGCGAACGCTTCGTTGATTTCAAACAGATCGACCTCGTTCAGCGCCCAGCCAGTCTTCTTCACCAGTTTCTTGATCGCACCAATCGGTGCTACCGGGAACAGGCCCGGGGTGTCGGCAAACGCCGCGTGACCGTGAATCACCGCCAGCGGCTTCAGCCCAAGTTTCTGCGCCTGCGACTGGCGCATCAGCACCAGCGCCGCCGCGCCGTCGGAGATCGAACTGGAGTTCGCCGCCGTCACCGTGCCGCCTTCGCGGAACGCCGGTTTCAGGGTGGCGACCTTGTCCAGTTTGGCTTTCGGCGGCTGCTCGTCGTTGCTGATCAGCAGCTGCTCCTTGCCGACCGTCACGGTCAGCGGCACGATCTCGGCCTTGAAGCTGCCGTCCTTGATCGCCTGCTGGGCGCGGGTGGTCGAGGCGATGGCAAAGGCGTCCTGCGCTTCGCGGCTGAAGTGGTTGGTTTCGGCGCAGTCTTCGGCGAAGGTGCCCATCAGGCGCCCCTTGTCGTAGGCGTCTTCGAGACCGTCGAGGAACATCGAATCGAGCACCCGGCCATGGCCCATGCGGTAACCGGCGCGGGCACGGTCCAGCAGGTACGGCGAGTTGGACATGCTTTCCATACCGCCGGCGATCACCACGTCGGCGCTGCCGGCCAGCAGCATGTCGTGAGCGAGAATGGTGGTTTCCATGCCCGAACCGCACATCTTGTTGACCGTCGTGCAGCGCGTGGATTTATCCAGCCCGGCACCCAGCGCCGCTTGCCGCGCAGGCGCCTGGCCGAGGCCGGCGGGCAATACGCAACCGAACAACACTTCGTCGACCGCGTCGCTGGCGACCCCGGCGCGTTCAACCGCGGCCTTGATCGCGGCGGCGCCCAGTTGCGGGGCGGTGAGGCTTTTCAGTTCGCCTTGAAAACCGCCCATCGGGGTGCGGACGGCGCTGACAATAACAATCGGATCGTTGGAAATAGTCATGACAAATCCTCCTTACTTGGCGGCCATGCGCAAGGCGCCGTCGAGACGGATCACCTCACCGTTGAGCATGCTGTTTTCGATGATATGCCGAACCAGCGCGGCGTACTCGGCAGGTTTCCCAAGGCGCGGCGGGAATGGCACGCCGGCGGCCAGCGACTCGCGGACTTCCGGGGTCATGCCGGCCATCATCGGGGTTTCGAAAATGCCCGGGGCGATGGTCATCACACGGATGCCGAAGCGCGCCAGCTCACGGGCGGCCGGCAGGGTCAGGCTGGCGATCGCGCCTTTCGAGGCGGAATACGCTGCCTGACCGATCTGGCCGTCGAACGCCGCCACCGAGGCGGTGTTGATGATCACCCCGCGCTCACCGTCGGCATTCGCTTCGCTTTCAGCGATGGCCGCAGCGGCCAGACGCAGCATGTTGAAGCTGCCGATCAGGTTGACGTTGATCACCTGGGCAAAACTGGACAGTGCATGCGGGCCGTTCTTGCCGAGGATCTTCTCGCCCCGGACGATGCCGGCGCAGTTGACCAGACCGTTGAGGCTGCCAAAGGCTTTGACCGTGGCCTGTACGGCGGCCTCGGCGGCGGCTTCATTGCTGATGTCGGCGACCACGCTTTGCGCGCCGAGGCGCTGGGCCTGCGCGGCAACGGCTTCGGCGTTCATGTCCACCAGCATCACTTTGGCGCCGGCGTTGACCAGCAATTCAGCGGTGGCCGCACCCAGGCCGGACGCGCCGCCGGTGACGATAAAAACCTTGTTCTCGATCTGCATGACTGACTTCCTGATTCAAGCTGAAACGTTGTGCGCCGCGGCCTCTTGAGCCTTGGCGATTTCCTGGTTGCGCAAGATAAAGCGCTGCAATTTGCCGCTTGGGGTTTTCGGCAATTCGCTGACAAATTCGATTTCCCGCGGGTACGAATGCGCGGCCAGGCGTTTGCGCACATGTTGGCGCAGCTCTTCGGCCAACGCAGGTTCTGCGCGGTATTGCGGGTTGAGCACAACGAACGCTTTCACCAGCTCGGTGCGTTCCGGGTCCGGCTTGCCGACCACCGCCGCTTCGACCACTGCCGGGTGTTCGATCAGAGCGCTTTCGACGTCGAACGGACCGACGCGATAGCCCGAGGTGGTGATCACGTCATCGCTGCGGCCGACGAAGCTGATGCTGCCGTCCGGGTTCCATTCCACGGTGTCGCCGCTCAGGTAGTAATTACCGACGAAGGCCTTGGTCGGCACGCCCTCGTAGCCGCCGAACCAGCACATCGGCGATTGCGGACGGTCGATGGCGAGAATGCCCGGCTGGCCGACACCGAGTTCGTTGTATTGCTCGTCGAGCACCACGATGCGGTGGCCCGGTGAGGCGAAACCGGCGGCGCCGAGGTGGATCGGGTGTTCCAGACCATGGTGGTTGCACAGGACCATGCCCAGCTCGGTCTGGCCGTAATGGTCGTGGATGACCACGCCGAGGTTGTCGGCGAACCAGCGGATCACTTCCGGGTTCAGCGGTTCGCCGGCGCTGCTGACGATGCGCAGCTTGCCTTTGATGGATTTGGCGAACTCGTTGCCGCCGGCAATCAACAGGCGATACGCCGTCGGCGAGCCGGTGAGATTGGTGATGCCGTATTTGTTGATGACCCGGCAGGTACTTTCGAGGGTGAACGGGCCATCGTAAAAGGTGATCGGATGCCCCATTGCCATCGGCCCGGTGACGCCGAAATAGATGCCGTAAGCCCAGCCCGGATCGGCGACGTTCCAGAACGCGTCTTCCGGGCGCAGATCCACCGCGTCACGGGTATAACTCTGGAACGCGACGATGGCCTTGAGCGGCACCGACAGAGCTTTCGACGGGCCGGTGGTGCCCGAGGTGAACATCAGCAGGAACGGGTCTTCGCCGGTCAGCAGCACCGGTTCGCAGACGCTGGAATAGTTGGCCAGCTCGGCCCAGAAACTGAAATCGCCCCGCACGATGCCCTGGCCCTTGGCGCCGCCGACAGTGACCACGGTCGGGCAATCGGCGACTTCAGCGAGTTTCGGCCGGTTGGTGGCGTCGGTGACCACCACTTTGGCACCGGAACTGTTCAGGCGATGTTCGATGGCCTTGGGGCCGAACGCGGTGAACAGCGGCTGATACACCGCGCCGATGCGCCAGGTGGCGAACACGGTGATGAGCAGTTCGATGTTGCGCGGCAGCAGGCCGGCGACCTTGTCGCCCTTCTGCACGCCCTGGGCGAGAAGGAAATTGGCAAAACGCGCAGCTTTGTCCTGCAGGTCGCTGAAGGTGTACGTCGCACTGGCGCCATCGCGCCCCTCCCAGAACAGCGCAATGCGCCCCGGCAAGGCGTGACGATCGCAGCATTCGACGCAGGCGTTGAGCGCCTCCAGCGTGCCGCTGAGCGCAGCGTCCACGGTGTGCTGATAGTTGAACTGTTCGGTGGCAGACAAATAATCGCGCATTGCCAGAATCCCTCGGTGTTTTTATTAGGCTGGGAACCGTAAACAACAGAGGGATAGTCGCGCTGCGCGGGGCTTGGGGCAATGGTCAAAGCTGTCAATCTGGCTGATTGGTTTGGCCATGTTTGCATAATTTCAAACAAGCTTCTGTAGGAGCTGCCGCAGGCTGCGATCTTTTGATCTTGGTTTTTAAAGTCAAAGTCAACAGATCGTCCGAACGCGGCCCGAGCCTTCGGCAGCTCCTACAGGGGAAGCGCATTTCAAATGTGGAGCCAGCCTGCTGGCGATAGGGCCGGATCAGACTGCCTCGTTCAGGATCAGCGTACGGTAATGCCCCGGATTCGACCCCGACCACTTGCGAAACGCCTTGTAGAACGAACTCGCATCGGCAAACCCCAGCCGCGTCGCAATCTCGACAAAACTGATCGACGGCTCCGCCAGCCAGGTGATCGCCAGTTCCTTGCGCACGCTGTCCTTGAGGCCTTGATAGGTTTGCCCTTCTTCCGACAAGCGTCGGCGCAGGGTTGAGGCGGACATGCACAGTTGTTGCGCCAGGGCCTCGGTTTCCGGCCATCGTTCGGCGGGCAACTGGCGCAGGTCGTGCTTGATCCGGCTGGCAAGGCTCTCCGGGTCGCGGTACTTCACCAGAATGTTTGCCGGCGCGTGGGCCAGGAAGCGCTTCAGCTCCTCGGCCGTGCGCTTGATCGGCAGATCGAGGCAGTCGGCGGCGAAGATCATCCGCGTGCGCGGGCGGTCGAAACGCAGGTTTTCCGAGAACATCACCCGGTAGTCGTCACAGAAGTCCGGCTCGGCGCAACGCAGTTCGATCGCCAGAATCGGAATCCGCCGCCCCGCCAGCCAGCAGGCCACGCCGTGGACGATCATCCAGTAGGTGAAATAGGTGAAAGCGCGGCGCGGTTCGGGGTCGTCTTCAAGCAGGACGATTTCCGCCAGACTTTGCTGATGCACCAGCTGCGCCGGCATTTTCTCCAGCATCAGCGAGAGGAAATTCAGGCCCATGTTCAGGCCGGCGGCCAGGGTCGGTTGCGCCATGGCGCTGCGACAGAGGAACTCGAGGCTACCGGACTTGAGCGCGCGCGGGTCCATGCCGAAGAACTCGTCATCGCCGCGTCGGGCCAGCAATCGCCAGAGTTTCGCGTATTGCGAGGCGGGCACCCGGCCCTCTGCGCTTTGCAGCCGGGCCGGATCAATCCCGACCTTGTTCAAGACGTCTTCCGTGGCCATGCCCGGGGCACAACTTTGCAGCAGCGCTTCACGCACCAGTTGCACGGCGATGGTGTCTTTTTCCGACATGGAGCGAAGCAGACCTTGTGGTTTTTGAGTGACAGGCATCTTACCCCAGTCAACTCGACTCACCACAAGCCTGTAGGAGCTGCCGAAGGCTGCGATCTTTTGACTTTGACTTAAAAACCAAGATCAAAAGATCGCAGCCTTCGGCAGCTCCTACCTGGGTTTGTGCGGGGGGCGAAAAACAGGTCGTTCAGCGAATGTTCAGGTAAATGTCAACCATACCCATTTGGGAATGAGTGTCATTATGTTACAACTTAGCCACCTATCTAAATCACTCGTGGTTGCCGCAAATGCTCGTTCCCTTTCTGATCATGCTGCGTGAAGGCATTGAAGCTGCCCTGATCGTGGGCATCATCGCCAGCTACCTGCAACAAACCGGCCGTGGCCAATGGATGCCGGCGGTGTGGATCGGCGTGTTTCTCGCTGCCGCGCTGGCGCTGCTGGTCGGCGGTGGCCTGGAACTGGTCAGCGCCGAATTCCCGCAAAAGCAGCAGGAGCTGTTTGAAGGCGTGGTGGGTCTGGTGGCCGTGGGCATTCTCAGTTCGATGGTGTTCTGGATGCGTAAGGTCGCACGCTCGATCAAGCATTCGCTGCAGGCGTCACTGGACCACGCCCTGACCTCTTCAAAGCACCAGGTGATCGCGCTGATCGCCATGGTGTTTTTCGCCGTGGCCCGTGAAGGTCTGGAAACCGTGTTCTTCCTGCTCGCCGTGTTCCAGCAGAGCGAAGGCCCGGGTGCGCCGGTCGGCGCCCTGCTCGGCCTGGTGCTGGCGATCATCGTCGGCTTCCTGATCTACAGCGGCAGCATGCGCCTGAACCTGTCGGCGTTCTTCAAGTGGACCGGGCTGTTCATCCTCGTGGTTGCCGCCGGGATCCTCGCCAACTCGGTGCAGGCGCTGCATGAAGCGGGCGTGTGGAATCACCTGCAAACCGTGCTGTTCGACTTCAGCGCGACGCTGCCGATGGACGGCCCGTTGGGCTCGGTGCTGGCCGGCATGTTCGGTTATCAGGATGCGCCGACCGTCAGCACCCTCGGCGCGTACCTGATCTATCTGGTGCTGGCGCTGGTGATGTTCTTCCTGCCAGCCCCGCCCTCCAGCGCCCAGGCAGCCGGCAAATCGTCTTCCGTTTCCAGCCAATAAGGGCACCCATGTCAAAGCCTAATACTCCTCAGGCCTCCCCTCCCCGTGCCTTGCGCTGGGCGGTGGCCGGTTCGGTGGTCGTGATGATCGCCGCCGGTGGCTTGTTCTACTACGCCTCGAAAATGGCGGCGGCCAAGCGTCAGCACAACCATGACGAAGTGGTGGTCAACATCAACGCCCACAGCTGTGATCCGAACGAGCTGAGCGTACCGGCCGGCCGTGCCAGTTTCCGCATCGTCAACCGCTCCGACCGCGCGGTGGAATGGGAAATCCTCGACGGCGTGCTGGTGATCGAAGAGCGCGAGAACATCGCCCCGGGCCTGAGCCAGGTGATCAACGCCAACCTGCAACCCGGCGACTACGCCATCACTTGCGGACTGTTGAGCAACCCACGCGGCGTGCTGCACGTAACGCCAACGGCGGCCTCCGATGCCGCCGCCAAGGCCAAGCCGTCGATGGTCGCCTTCGTCGGGCCGCTGTCGGAATTCCGTGTGTATCTGGCGAGCCAGAGCAGCGCGCTGATCAAAGCCGTGACGGCGTTGAATCAGGCGATTGCCAGCGGCGACCTGAGTCAGGCACAGACGTTGTACCTGCCGGCGCGTGCCGCCTATCAGCGTCTGGCCCCGGCGGCGCAGCGCCTGGCGGAACTGGACAACAGCATCAATGCCCGCGCCGATTATTTCGAGAAACGCGAGCAGGATCCGGCCTTCGTCGGTTTCCACCGGGTCGAATATGCGCTGTTCCAGCAACGCAATCTCGACGGTCTGAACCCGGTCGCCGAGCGCCTGCTGGTTGACGTCACCACCCTCAAACAACAACTGCTGGCCCAAGCGCTGCCGCCGGAGCAGTTGGTCAACATCGTGGTGCGCAACCTCAACACCCTGGCTGACGTGCGCGCCGCCAGTGGCGAAGAAGAACGCTACATCCACGGCGACCTCAACGGTTTCGCCGGCAACCTGGAAACCGCGCACAAGGTCGTCGAGTTGCTGCGGCCCATGCTGAGCAAATCGGCGGCGGATCTGCTGCCGAAAATCGATACCGCACTGAGCGATTTCGACAACGTATTGAACAGCTTCAAGGTCAAGGACGGCTACGCCACTTACGACACGGTCAGCGGCGAACAACGCAAACAGATCGCCGACAAGGCCAAGGCCCTGGCCGACGCTCTGGATGGCATCGATCCCGCCCTCGGCCTCTCCGGCCTGTAAGCAGAAGACCACTACCGATGAAAGATTTGCAAAACCTCGATCTGCAACGTCGCCGCCTCCTGATGGGCATGGGTGTCGCCGGTGTGGCACTGGCCGGTTCGGCACTGAGCTGCCCGGCGATGGCCGCGGCACCGGCGCAAGTCACCGAAGCGCCGAGCAGCGACAAGACCGAAGACCGCCACGACTTCCACGGCGTGCACCAGACCGGCATCGTCACCCCGCGCCCGGCGTCCGGCATGTTCGTTTCGTTCGACGTGCTGGCCAGCGATCGCGAGGACCTGGAGCGGCTGTTTCGCACCCTCAACGAGCGCATCGCTTTCCTGATGAAGGGCGGCCCCGTGGCGCAGATCGACCCGAAACTGCCGCCGCCGGACTCCGGCATTCTCGGCCCGGTCGTGACCCCGGACAATCTGACCATCACCGTGTCGGTGGGCGCGTCGCTGTTCGATGAGCGCTTTGGTCTGGCCGGCGCCAAACCGAAACGCCTGCAACGCATGGTCGGTTTCCCCAACGATGCGCTTGAGGCTGATTGCTGCCACGGCGACCTGAGCCTGCAGTTCTGCTCGAACACCGCCGACACCAACATTCACGCCCTGCGCGACATCGTCAAGAACCTGCCGGACCTGCTGCTGGTGCGCTGGAAACAGGAAGGCAGCGTGCCGCCGCAAGCGCCGGCCAAACCGGGGGTGCCGGCGCAATCGGCGCGCAACTTCCTCGGCTTCCGCGATGGCTCGGCCAACCCCGACTCCAACGACGCCAAGGCGATGGACAAGGTTGTCTGGGTGCAACCGGGCAGCGATGAACCGGCCTGGGCGGCGCACGGCAGCTATCAAGCGGTGCGGATCATCCGCAACTTCGTCGAGCGCTGGGACCGCACGCCACTGCAGGAACAGGAAAGCATCATCGGTCGGGTCAAGACCACGGGCGCACCGATGGGCGCCCAGCATGAGACCGAGGTCCCGGATTACAGCAAGGACCCGCAAGGCAAGCTGACCAAACTCGACGCGCACATCCGTCTGGCCAACCCGCGCACTGCCGCGAGCCAGGCCAATCTGATCCTGCGCCGACCGTTCAACTACTCCAACGGCGTGAACAAGAACGGCCAGCTCGACATGGGCCTGCTGTTCATCTGCTACCAGGCCGACCTGGAGAAAGGCTTCATCACCGTGCAGACCCGACTCAACGGCGAGCCACTCGAGGAATACCTCAAACCGGTCGGCGGCGGCTATTTCTTCACCCTGCCGGGTGTCACCGGCGACACGGACTTCATCGGTCGCTCGTTGCTCGACGCCACACACCCCAAAACAGCTGCCTAACCCTAAAAACCCTCGGAGCCGCTCCATGAACAAGTCGCCACTCGCGTTACTGCTGACCCTCGGTTTGCTCAACACCCCGCTGTCGGCTTTCGCCGCGACAGCGCCGCTGGATCTGGTCGGCCCGGTGTCGGACTACAAGATCTACGTCACCGAGCAACTGGATGAGCTGGGCAGCCACACTCAACAATTCACCGATGCCGTGAAGAAAGGCGACCTGGCCACCGCGCAAAAGCTCTACGCACCGACCCGCGTGTACTACGAGTCGATCGAACCGATTGCCGAGCTGTTCAGTGACCTCGATGCGTCCATCGATTCGCGCGTCGACGACCACGAAAAAGGCGTAAAGGCCGAAGACTTCACCGGTTTCCACCGCATCGAGTACTCGCTGTTTTCGGAAAAGAGCACCGAAGGCCTTACCGCCTTGGCGGACAAACTGGACAGCGACGTGAAAGACCTGCAAACCCGCGTTGCCGGCCTGACCTTCCCGCCGGAAAAAGTCGTCGGTGGTGCGGCTGCGCTGCTGGAAGAAGTTGCCGCAACCAAGATCTCCGGTGAAGAGGATCGCTACAGCCACACCGACCTGTACGACTTCCAGGGCAACATCGACGGCGCGAAGAAAATCGTCGACCTGTTCCGTCCGCAGATCGAGAAACAGGACAAGGCGTTCGCTGCCAAAGTGGACAAGAACTTTGCCGCCGTGGACAAGATCCTCGCCAAGTACAAGACCAGTGACGGTGGTTTCGAGACTTACGACAAAGTGAAAGAGAACGATCGCAAGGCGCTGGTTGGTCCGGTCAATACCTTGGCGGAAGACCTGTCCACATTGCGTGGCAAGCTGGGTCTGAACTGACAGATTTGAGTCGCCAGTAAAAAAGATCGCAGCCTTCGGCAGCACCTACAGGATGTTCACATTCCCAATGTAGGAGCTGCCGGAGGCTGCGATCTTTTGCTTTTAACGGTTACAGAATCCGGTAGAGCAACCGCTCGATCCGCACCCGACTCACCCGCTTCAAAAACTTCGCCACCGCCGCCGGGTATTCCGGCAAGGTCTCCAGATTCTGGAAGCTGGCAATCCGCGTGGTATTGCGGAAAATCTCTTCCTGCTCCTTCGCCCGTGGCTGCAGCCACTCGCCCCGCGGATCATCGATCAGCAACGCGTTTTCCAGGTCCAGGCGGAATGCCCGTGGATTGAGGTTGTTGCCGCTCAACAGCGTATAGCGCTGGTCGACCCACATGCCCTTGAGGTGATAGCTGTTGTCGCCATCACGCCACAGGTGCAGGTTCAACTGGCCGCTGTCGATGTTGCGCTGATGGCGCTTGGCGAAGCGGCGCAGGCTGATTTCGTACAGGTATGGCAACGCCGCGATGACCTTGAACGGCTCGCTCGGCGGAATGTAGAAATCGTTGGCCGTCTTGTCACCGACCACAATGTCGATCTTCACCCCACGGGCCAGCGCGCGGTTGACCTCACGGATGATCGGCAATGGCAGGTTGAAGTACGGAGTGCAAATGGTCAGCTGCTTTTGCGCGCTGGCGATCAGCTCGACAATCACCCGGTTCAGCGGGTTGTTCTTGCCCACGCCCAGCAGCGGACTCACCGACAAACCGGTATGCGCCGTGCTGCCGGCGCTGGTGTCATACGCCGCGTATTTGAGACGACTGCGCAGGTCGCCGATGTCGTTGCGCAGGCTGCGGGTGGTCGGCAGGTTCGGCAGGTCGAGGCGATGCACAGCTTTGGATTCGATCAGGCCGTGCTTGACCAGGTGGTGCATCGAGTCCGCCAGTTCGCGGCTGTGCAGCACGTGATAACGGTCGAAACGGTACTTGTCGAACTTGTGCAGGTACACGTTGTTCAGGCTCGCACCGCTGTAGACCACGCAATCGTCGATCACGAAGCCTTTCAAGTGCAGGACGCCGAACAGTTCGCGGGTTTGCACCGGCACACCGTAGACCGGCACTTCACTCTGGTGAGTGCGGGTCATTTCCTGGTACCACGCGGCGTTGCCCGGCTGTTTGCCGGCACCAATCAGCCCGCGCTGGGCGCGCAGCCAGTCGACCACCACGACAATCTCAAGCTCTGGACGCTTGAGCTTCGCGGCATGCAAGGCATCGAGGATTTCCTGACCGGCCTCGTCGTGTTGCAGATACAGCGCGACGATATAGATGCGCTGGGTCGCCTCGGCGATTTTCTCCAGCAGGCAACGACGGAACTCGGCGGCGCCGGACAGAATGGTCACGGCCTCGGCAGTCAGCGGAAAGCTGCGCAGTTTGGGCAGCAAAGAGCGTTTGAAAAGCAACGGCATAGGGCTCGCAATGGGTCGAATCCGAAGAACCCGAGAGCTTACACCATCGCTCGGTTCGGGTCTTGTGAGGGTCTGTAAAGAACTTGAAAGATCGCCGCCTTCGGCAGCGCCTACATGGGGCCCTGCAGGCGCTGCCGAAGGCGGCGATCTTTTGATTTTCAAAAAACGCCTTGACCAAGGAGAATGATCGTTCTACTGTTCGCCACATGAACGAAATCACTAGCAACGAAACCCGCGACATCATTCTGGATGTCACCGAAAAGTTGATCTACAAAAGTGGCATCGCTGCCACCGGCATGGATCTTCTGGTGAAGACCGCCGGCGTCTCCAGAAAAAGCATCTACCGCTACTTCGCCAACAAGGAGGCGTTGACCGTCGCCGCCCTGCAGCGCCGTGACGTGCGCTGGATGCAGTGGTACAGAAGCGCTGTCGATCAGGCCGAAACCCCGGCCGATCGCTTGCTCAACCTGTTTACCGTACTCAAGGGCTGGTTCGCCTCGGAAGGCTTCCGGGGTTGCGCCTTCATCAATACCAGTGGCGAAACCGGTGACCCCGAAGACCCGGTACGCCAGGTCGCCAAAGACCACAAACAGAAGCTGCTCGACTACCTGTGCGAGCTGTGTACCGAACATGGCGCCGAGGAACCGCAACGACTGGCCAAACAGTTGCTGATCCTGATTGACGGCGCCATTACCGTAGCGCTTGTGATGGGTGATCACAGTGCCGCTGATAATGCGCAATGCATGGCGCGTAAGTTATTGGACCTGTAACGCCTTAAATAAGCCTGACCGTTGTTTAATCGTTAATTAGATCGGGAGACTGAAAATGTCGACTGCTGCCCAAGTGCGTCCGCCTTTACCGCCGTTCAACCGTGAATCGGCCATTGAAAAAGTACGTCTGGCCGAAGATGGCTGGAACTCCCGCGACCCTGAGAGGGTGTCGCTGGCGTACACCCTGGACACCCAGTGGCGTAACCGTGCCGAGTTCGCCCATAACCGTGAAGAAGCCAAGGCCTTCCTGACCCGTAAATGGGCCAAAGAGCTGGACTACCGCTTGATCAAGGAACTCTGGGCCTACTCCGATACGCGCATTGCCGTGCGCTACGCCTATGAATGGCACGACGATTCGGGCAACTGGTTCCGCTCCTATGGCAATGAAAACTGGGAGTTCGATGAGCACGGCCTGATGTTCCAGCGCTATGCCTGCATCAACGACATGCCGATCAAGGAAAGTGAACGCAAGTTCCACTGGCCGCTGGGGCGGCGCCCGGATGATCATCCGGGGCTGTCCGAACTGGGCCTCTAAGTCCACATAGTTCCCCCTGTAGGAGCTGCCGAAGGCTGCGATCTTTTGATGTTGATCTTAAAACAAGATCAACAGATCGCAGCCTTCGGCAGCTCCTACAGGGTTTTGTGGTGTTCAGGCGACGGCGGCAGCCTTTTCAGCCTCCAGCTCCCGCACCAACGGCAACACCCGTCGACCGAAATACTCCACCTCCTCCTGAAAGTGCAGAAACCCCGCCAGCACCAGATCCACGCCCACCGTTTTCAGCGCCACAATCCGCTCGGCGATCTGCAACGGCGTGCCGATCAGGTTGGTCTTGAAGCCGTCGTTGTATTGCACCAGATCCTCGAACGTCGACTTTGCCCAGTTGCCCTCACCTTCCGGCGACGCCCTGCCCGCCTGCTTCGCGGCGTCGCCAAAGGCATTCACCGCTTCGGGATCGGCCTGATCGATGATCTGCGCCAGTACCGCCCGCGCCTCTTCTTCAGTGTCGCGAGCGATGACAAAGGCGTTGACGCCGATTTTCACCGAATGATGGTTCGCCGCCGCTTTGGCGCGGATGTCATCGACCTGCGCCTTGATCCCCTCGACGTTGTTGCCGTTGGTGAAATACCAATCGGACACTCGCGCCGCCATGTCCCGCGCCGCGCGTGAACTGCCACCCTGGAAGATCTCCGGACTCCCCAGCGGTTTGGGTTTGAGGCTGTAGTTGTCGAAACGGTAGAAGTCGCCGCGAAAGCTGAAGTTGTCCTGACTCCAGATGCCACGCAGCGAACGAATGAATTCCTCGGAACGTCGATAGCGCTCGTCGTGCTCCAGCCAGTGCTCGCCGATGGCCTGAAACTCGCCCTTGAACCAGCCGCTGACGATGTTCACCGCAATCCGGCCATTGGTGAGCTGGTCGATGGTTGCCAATTGCTTGGCCGCCAGCGCCGGTTGCCATGGCCCCGGCAGAATCGCGGCGATCACTTTGAGCGTGCGGGTGGCGGCCAGCAATGCGTGACTGAACGCCACCGATTCATGCTGGAACTCAGCACCGTAACCGGCGGTGAAACGAATCTGCGTCAGGGCATATTCGAAACCCGCCGCCTCGGCGAGCTGCGCCAGTTTGCGGTTGTAATCGATGCCCCAGTCGGTGCGCTGCTCGATCTTGCTGACCACCAGGCCGCCACTGACGTTCGGCACCCAGTAGGCGAATTTCACGGCTTGCTTGCTCATTGGCGTGTCCTCGGGACATTTGCGGAGATGGGGGTGATAGAGCAGCAAGCGTGCCAGGCTCGAAATGCCCGGTTTTGTTGGGCGTTATGGGGTTTTGACTGCACTGCTGGAGGGAGCTTTGTTGTATGAGTGTTGGGTGGGCAACAGTTGGGTTTTGAGTTGAAAGGACTGACCCTATCGCGAGCAGGCTCACTCCTGCATTTGAAATGCGCTCCCCCTGTAGGAGTGAGCCTGCTCGCGATGGGGTCATACGGGTCGCCGCAACACTTGGAAATGAGTAACATGTCAGCCCTTCCCCGCAGCCCTTCTGCGCCCTGCCGAATAAGCCGATTCCATGCCTTTCGAACTCAGCGTTGACCTCACCACCCTGGCCGTTCTGGCCCTCGTCGCTTTCATTGCCGGTTTCATCGATGCCATCGCCGGCGGCGGTGGTCTGTTGACCACACCGGCACTGCTCACCGCCGGCCTGCCACCGCACCTGGTGCTGGGCACCAACAAGCTGAGTTCGACCTTCGGTTCGGCCACCGCCAGTTTCACTTTCTACCGGCGCAAGCTGTTCCATCCTCGGCAGTGGACGCACGCGATCGTCGGCACCCTGGTTGGCGCGCTGACCGGTGCCGTCGTCGCCCATTACCTGCCGGCGGAATGGCTGAACAAGATGCTGCCGGTGATCGTCTTCGCCTGTGGCCTGTACCTGTTGTTCGGCGGTACGCCAAAAGCGCCGCTGGACAGCGATGCACCGATCAAAAAGAAATGGCAGTCGAGTCAGGGCTTCAGTCTGGGGTTCTATGACGGCGTGGCCGGTCCCGGCACGGGCGCGTTCTGGACGGTCAGCAGCCTGCTGCTCTACCCGATCGATCTGGTCAAGGCCAGCGGCGTGGCGCGCAGCATGAACTTCGTCAGCAACATTGCGGCGCTGTCGGTGTTCGTGTTTTCCGGGCAAGTGGACTGGATCATCGGCCTGAGCATGGGCCTGTCGGTGATGGTCGGCGCCTTCTTCGGGGCGCGCACCGCGATCAGCGGCGGCGCCAAGTTCATTCGTCCGGTGTTCATCACTGTGGTGCTGGGGCTGACCGTGCGGTTAGCCTGGCAGCACTGGTTCAGCGTGGCCTAAACGGCGCGCCACGTAGACGTCGATCAGGTAACGGGCAATCGATTTTGACGCCGGCAACGGCGGCAAATCGTGCACATTGAACCACTGGGCGTCTTCGATCTCGTCTTCCTGACAGATGATCTCGCCACCGGCGTATTCGGCATGGAACCCGAGCATCATCGAATGCGGGAACGGCCAGCACTGGCTGCCCATGTACTGGATGTTCTTCACTTCGATACTGACCTCCTCGCGCACTTCGCGAATCAGGCAATCCTCCGCCGACTCGCCCGGCTCGGCGAACCCGGCCAGCGTGCTGTAGACCCCGCTGACAAAACGCGGAGAGCGCGCCAGCAGGATCTCGTCCCCCCGGGTGACCAGCACGATCATGCTCGGTGAAATGCGCGGGTAACTGCGCAGTTCGCACGGCTGGCAATACATCGCCCGCTCGCGCGACACCTGCGTCATCGCCTGCCCGCAGTTGCCGCAAAAGCGATGCTCGCGCGCCCAGGTGCCGATCTGCGCGGCATAACCCAGCACCTTGTAGACCGTGTGATCGCCATCCAGCATGAACGCCCGCAGGCCCTTCCAGTTGCAACCCGGCACTTCGCTGGCATTGTGCAATTCCAGCAAATACACCGGCTCGCCATCGAGGTGGCCGATGCCGTGTTCGGCGAGGACTGACAGGTCCTGGCGCTTGAGCCATTCCCGCGCGAACAGCGCGCCGTTGTCATCGAACAGAAAGCCTTCGGGGCTGCGCGCCACGGCCCAGCCGCCGGGTTGATCGGTGTCCAGTACTGCAGTGGTCCAGCGAGCTGTCATGGTTTCTCAATCCAGAAATTCGGGTTTCTGTTTACTCATATGGGCGGCCATGGCCACGCGCAAGTCGGTGGATTGCAACATGGCGGCGTTCCAGGTGGCAACATATTCGAGGCCGTCGTCGATACGATGGTCGCGCATGTAGCTGATCATTTCCTTGGTGCCAGTGACCGCAATCGGCGACTTGCCGGCGATGTCGCGGGCAATGTCCATCACGCCTTCGAGCAGCAGGTCCTTGTCAGCGTAAACGCGATTGACCAGACCAATGCTGCGCGCTTCCTCAGCGCCAAAGGTGCGTCCGGTGTAAGCCAGTTCACGCAGCATGCCGTCACCGATGATCCGTGGCAACCGTTGCAAAGTGCCAACATCGGCGGCCATGCCGATGTCAATTTCCTTGATCGAGAATTGCGCGTCTTCGGCGGCGTAACGCATGTCGCAGGCGGCAATCAGGTCGATCGCACCGCCCAGGCAGTAGCCCTGAATCGCTGCCAGCACCGGTTTGCGGCAGTTGTCGACGGCGTTGAACGAGGCTTGCAGGGTGAGGATCTTGCGCCGCAGCAGGCGCGCGTTACGGCCGACGTCCTTGCCCAGCTCATTGGCAACGCCGGCGAGCATCATCAGGTCGATGCCGGAGGAAAAGTGTTTGCCGTTGCCGCTGAGCACCACCACCCGCACTTCGTCGGTGTCATCGATCCACTGGAAAATCTCGACGATCTCGCTCCAGAACGCGGCGTTCATCGAGTTGATCTTTTCCGGACGATTGATCTGCACATGAGCGATTTTGTCGGCCAGTTCGACGCTGAAGGCGGTGTATTGAGACATGGCAGTGATCCTTTACCGGGCAGAAAATGAGGCCCGAACTATAACAAGGCATCACGATGGCGGTTCGGCCAAATGCGGGACTGGCTGAAATCGGCGGCGCCGCCAATCGCCAGCAGGCTGGCACCCCCAGGAGAATTTTTTCGCGCTCGAGTCCCTGTAGGAGCTGCCGAAGGCTGCGATCTTTTGATCTTCAACGTCAAAAGATCGCAGCCTTCGGCAGCTCCTACAGGTTTTTTTGTATCCGACGCGAAAAATGTGGGAGCCGGCCTGCTGGCGATGAAACCGCCCCGATCTAACCGCCCTTCACCCCCACATACGCCGCCGTCTCATACGGCACCGTCAGTACATGCCGCCCACGCAATGCCGGTTCCGAGGCAATCAATGCGCGGACCTGCTCATCGACCTTGTCCCGCTGCGCCTGCGGCAAGGCAGCGATGAAGCTGGTGGAGCGCACCCGATTGAAAATCACGTCTTCCGGCGAGCCGGTGTGCCCATGGTGAAATTGCTGCAATTGCAGCGGTCCGAACGCCGGATGCGGAAACGCCTCGCGCCATTGGCCAGTGTAATAACGCGGCGTATCCCCTTCATGGGCGTTGACGATGGCGTCGAGTTTCGGCACCCAGCTGACCTGCGCGTCGCGCAGGTTCCAGATCAGGCCGAGCTTGCCGCCGGGTTTGAGTACCCGGGCAATTTCGGTCAAGGCTTCTTTCGTGGCAAACCAGTGAAACGCCTGCGCGCAAACCACCACGTCCACCGATGCGTCGGGCAATGGCAGATCGGTCGCGGTGCCGCTCACGGCCAGCACGTCGGGCCAGGCCGCGGAGAGCTTTTCCAGCATCTGCGCCACCGGTTCCACGGCGATCACCTGCGCGTCAGTGGCCGCCAGCCGTCCGGTGAACTTGCCGGTGCCGGCGCCCAGATCGATGACGGTCTTGTGACTGTCCAGGCCCAGCGTTTGTGTCAGCCACTGACTGACCTGCGGCGGATAATCGGGGCGACCTTTGACGTAGGTATCGGCGGCGGTCTTGTAGCCGGCGGCTGCAGAGTGATGGACCTGATCTTTCATGGCAGTTCCTCGTGTGTCAGCGCGGCGGCATGGCAAGGCGCTGGATGGACGGCTGGCGTTCTTGAGCATAACGCGACGATTTGCGCGTACCTTGAACAGACCCTGACAAAGCGATGAATAAAATGCCGTGCTGTGGTGTTCAAAGTGAAACATAACCCTCTGTGGAGCCTTGCCCATGACTATCCGTTCCGTTATGTTCGCCGCCCCGTTGCTGCTGGTGACCGCATTGTCCGCGTCGATGGCCTTTGCCAATGGCGATGAAAGTGCGCCCGTGCAGAAGCCCAACTGCCCAAAAGGGCAAGTCTGGGACAGCAAATCGCACAAATGCGTGCTGCAAACCAGCAGCGCCGTGCCGGATGCCGATCGCACCGACTACGCCTACCGCTTGGCCAAGGACGGTCGATACGCAGAAGCCCTGGCCCTGCTCGACACCCTGAAACAACCGAACACCGCCAAAGCCCTCAACTATCGCGGTTACGCCACGCGAAAACTGGGGCGCACCGATGAAGGCATCAGCTATTACCTGCAATCGGTGAAACTCGATCCGCAGTACGCGCAAGTGCGTGAATACCTCGGCGAAGCCTATGTGATCAAAGGCCGCGTCGATCTGGCGCAGGAGCAGTTGCAGCAGATCAAATCGATTTGCGGCACGTCCTGCGAGGAATACCAGGACCTGGCCGAAGCCATCAACGATTCATCGAAAACCTGAACTAGATAAAGGAAGGCCATCATCGTCAGCGATCAGGCATTCAGAGCAGAACTCGGACAGCATCTGGCGCGACTGTGGCGTTACGGTCTGCTGCTGTCGCGCAATCGGCACGTGGCCGAGGATCTGGTGCAGGCGACCTGTGTGCGGGCGCTGGAACGTGCCGGGCAATACGTGGCCGGCACGCGCATGGATCGCTGGCTGCTGAGCATCCTGCATTCGATCTGGCTCAACGAAGTGCGCGCGCGCCGGGTTCGTCAGGGCGCAGGTCAGGTCGATGCCGACGGGCAACTGGCCTTCGATGGCGAATACGCCGCGCAGACGCACGTGATGGCGGCGCAGGTGATCCGCCGGGTCGACGCGCTGCCCGAAGCCCAGCGCGAAACCGTGTACCTGGCGTATGTCGAAGGTTTGTCCTACCGCGAGGTCGCCGAGATCCTGCAAGTACCGATCGGTACGGTCATGAGTCGCCTGGCCACTGCGCGCCTGAAACTGGCGGAATATCCGCCCCTCCAAGCCGTGCCAAAAACTACCGGAGGTGACCACCCATGAACAAACCCTCCGACGAACAACTGACGGCCTACCTCGATGACGAGCTGGACCCGGCCTACCGCAGCCAGCTCGACAACGCGATTGCCGACGACCCGTTGCTCAGCCTGCGAGTGCAATGGCTCGACCGCAGCAGCCTGCCCTACAAGGAGGCCTATGACGAACTGGCGCAACAGGCGCCACTGGAACGTTTGCAGGCGCGCCTCGATGCCATCGCCCCGCCCCAGCGGCCGGGCCTGAGCCGTCGCTGGTTTATCGGTGCGGCCGCCGCGAGTCTGGTGGCTGGCGGCGTGTTGGCCGATCGCCTGTTGATCGCCTGGCAAACGCAGCAATCGCATAACTGGCGCGCGCTGGTAGGCGACTACATGGCGCTGTATGTGCCACAGACCCTCGACCACCTGCCCAGCGACGAAGCCAGTCAGCGCGCGCAACTGCGTACGGTGGATGCGCGGTTGGGGCTGAATCTGTCGCCAGCGCTGGTGAAGTTGCCGGGTGCCGAACTCAAGCGTGCACAGATGCTTGAGTACGACGGCGTGCCGATTGCACAACTGACCTATCTGGACGCGAAACATGGGCCGCTGGCGCTGTGCGTGACCCGCTCCAACAGCGGCCGCCGGCCATTGGCTCACGAACGACGGCATGAGATGAACGTGGTGTACTGGACCGAGGGTGAACATGCGTGGATGTTGATCGGGCACA
The DNA here is from genome assembly GCF_028830055.1 of Pseudomonas serboccidentalis. Taxonomy (NCBI): domain Bacteria; kingdom Pseudomonadati; phylum Pseudomonadota; class Gammaproteobacteria; order Pseudomonadales; family Pseudomonadaceae; genus Pseudomonas; species Pseudomonas serboccidentalis. Next base: position 5,639,864 of record NZ_CP101655.1, on the reverse strand, counting down.
ACCCGGCGCTGGCGCTGGAAGACCTGGCAAAACACTTGGTCGACAAACTGGGCGCGTGAGTGCCGCTCCACTATGCTGAGCGGGCGATTATCCAAGGAGCAAGCACCGATGCAGATGTCACCCCGCACCGTCCTGCTGGTCATTGACGTGCAGAACGACTTTACCCCCGGCGGCCAGTTGGCCGTGCCCGAAGGCGATCAGATCGTGCCGCTGATCAATCGCCTCGGTGGCCTGTTCAAACAGGTGGTCATTGCACAGGACTGGCACCCGACCGGCCACGCGTCCTTTGCCTCCAGTCATCCGGGGCGCAAGCCTTACGACGTGATTCAGTTGCCCTACGGCGAGCAGACACTCTGGCCGCAGCATTGTGTGCAAGGCACGACCGGTGCCGAGTTTCACCCGAAACTGGATCTGCCCCATGCGCAACTGATCATCCGCAAGGGCTGCAATCCTGATATCGACAGTTATTCGGCATTTCTCGAAGCGGACCGGCGGACCACCACGGGGCTGGCCGGCTATCTGAAGGAGCGCGGTATCGACACGGTGTACATGGTCGGGCTGGCGCTGGATTTCTGTGTGATGTTTTCCGCGCTGGATGCGCGGGCGGCCGGGTTCAATGCGTTTGTGGTGCTGGATGCCTGTCGCGCCATCGATATGGAAGGATCACTGGCGGCGGCCATGGAGCGGATGCAGACGGCCGGGGTTGGCCTGATTCAATCGAACCAACTGATCTGAACAACACACAACCCCTGCAGGAGCTGCGGCACGCTGCGATCTTTTGATGTTGATTTCAAGAATCAGGATCAAAAAATCGCAGCCTCGTTTCACTCGACAGCTCCTACAGGGATTTGATACTCAGGCAGTAGTCGGTAGCCACAACCGGAACCGCGCTCCCCCCAACGGCGAGCTCTCCACCGTCAACGTCCCGCCCTGCGCCTCCAGCGCCCGGCGGCTGATCGCCAGGCCCAGGCCAAATCCACCGGTGGCACGGTCGCGACTGCGGTCGAGGCGATAGAACGGCTCGAAAATCCGCTCACGTTCGTCATCCGGGATACCAATGCCATCGTCGTCCACCCAGATCTCGCAGCCATCGAGGCTGACCTGCACGCCAATCTGAATGCGCTTCTCGCAATAGCGCATGGCATTGCGCAGCAGGTTCTGGATGGCCCGGGCGGTCAGGCGCGGGTCCAGCGAAAACCGTTCGAGCTGACCGTGCAGCAGCACATCGATGACGATGTCCGGTGAATCCAGTTCTTCATCGACACTGCCCAGAATGCTGTCGATGAACTCGTCCAGCGAGACCTCGACCTGCTCGGGCGATTGTGCCGGATTCTGCAGGCGGCTGTAGGACAACAACTCCAGCACCAGCTCATCCAGTTCGCGAATGTGCGCCACCAACCCTTGCAGGCGCTCGCGACTGGTCGCCGGCAAGTCATCGGACAGCGCGAGGGCCAGACCGAAATCCAGACGGGTCAGCGGCGTGCGCAATTCATGGGACACCGCATTGAGCAGGTCGCGCTGCTGGTTGAGCAGGTTCTCGATGTCGCCGGCCATGGTGTCGAAAACATTCGCCAGACTGCCGATGTTGGAGCTGGCCGGGATCTGCGTGCGCTCACTCAAGTGGCCCTTGCCGAAGCGTTCGGCGGCACCTTTGAGGCGTTCCAGATCACGCCAGTGCGGGCGGATCCACAGCAGCAGGCAGGCGAGCATGCTCGCGCCGATGAGCACGTTGATGCTCCAGTACAACAGATTGACGTCCAGCGGATCCGGCGGCACCACCATTTGCACGGCGACGTCATCGTTCAGCGGCGTGACCGCCAACGTCCTCCAACCCCAATCGCCAATGCGCACCACGTTCTCGCCGCGACGCAACCGTTCCTGCTCGGCAGCGGTGAACTCGGCGTCGTCGATGCGCGCCAGAACGATCTGCAGCGGCTGAAAGTCCTTGTCCATCGACTGCGCCAGTGCCGGCCATTGGTCTCGGGGCACGGCGTGAAACTGGCGAGTGATCAGCGATTGCAGGCCTCGGGAAAAGTCGAGGTTATAGGTGATGAAGCGATCACGGAACACCATGATCACCAGATCCGGCACCAGATAGATCGCCGCGCTATAGGAAATAATCGTCACCAGATACAGGCGAAACAGGATTCTGAACATCAGCTCAGCATTCCCATTCCGAACGGCTGAACAGGTAACCCTTGCCCCACACGGTCTTGATCTTGCGCGCCTCGCCGGCATGGTCGTCGAACTTGCGCCGCAACTTGGAAATCGCCACGTCCACCGAGCGGTCGGTGCCGTTGAACTCGATGCCGCGCAGGCGCTGAAGGATCTGATCGCGGCTCAGCACTTCACCGGCATGCCGGGCCAGCACCACCAGCAGATTGTATTCGCCGCTGGACAGCTCCACTGGCTGCTCGCGCCAGGTCACGGTGCGCTCGGACAGGTCGATGCAGAGGTTGCCCATGACGATCCGGTCATTGACGGTCATTGGTTCACCGAGGCTGCTGCGGCGCAGCAAGGTCCGCACCCGGGCCAGCAGAACGCGAGGTTCGCACGGCTTGGTGACGTAGTCGTCGGCGCCCATTTCCAGACCCAGCACCTGATCGTGGCTGTCGTCGCGGGCGGTCAGCATCAGGATCGGCAACGTTGCCGAATCCGCGCGCAGCAAACGGCAGACCTGCAGCCCGTCGAGACCCGGCAGCATCAGGTCGAGGATCACCAGGTCCGGCGGATTGATCCGTGCCCGTTCACGCACATGGTCGCCGCGCCCGATCACGCTGACGGAATAGCCGTTGCGCTCCAGGTAGCTGGAAATCAGTTCGGCGAGGGCGGTGTCGTCTTCGACCAGGAGGATGTTGGGCATGGGGTGTTCCAGAAAAGTGCTGTGGCGACTGTTCGGACCTCATCGCGAGCAGGCTCGCTCCTACATTGGAACTCTGCCAGACACAAAATCTGTGACCAACACAAACCTTGTAGGAGTGAGCCTGCTCGCGATAGCGGTTTATCTGTCGCAATAAATTTCAAGGCGTAAAGGATATACGCCCTCACCCGTCCCTGAGTAAAACCCTTACACAATTTCACACAGCGCCTACAAAGCTTCACCGCTACCCTCGGCGTCTGGCCGTAGGATGCGGGCTTCAATATTGGGGGTGGTACATGTCGAAAAATCTGCTGGCCGGGCTCGGCCTGATCGCCGTCGCACTGTCGTTGAGTGCCTGTGATTCGTCCTCGAAGGCCGAAGAGCAAGCACCGCCGGCCACCGTGCGCATCGAAACCATCGAGGCCCGCCCCCTGTCGATCAGCAGCGAACTGAGCGGGCGCATCGCCGCACCACGCATTGCCGAAGTGCGTGCGCGGGTGGCCGGGGTGGTGCTGCAACGCACCTTCCGCGAAGGCAGCGACGTGAAAAAGGGCGACGTGCTGTTCCGCATCGACCCGGCACCGTTCAAGGCTGATCTGGACAGCGCCGAAGCCGCGCTGCGCAAAGCCGAGGCCAACGCGTTCCAGGCGAAGTTGCAGGAGCAGCGCTACGCGCAGTTGATCGACGACAAGGCCATCAGTGCTCAGGATTACGACAACGCCCGCGCCAATGCCCGACAAACCGCCGCTGATGTGGCGGCGAACAAGGCAGCGGTGGAGCGCGCGAAGTTGAATCTGGGTTACGCCACCGTCACCGCGCCGATTTCCGGGCGCGTCGGGCGAGCGCTGGTCACCGAAGGTGCGCTGGTCGGGCAGAACGAAACCACGCCACTGGCGTTGATTCAGCAGCTCAACCCGATCCACGCCGACCTCACTCAATCGACCCGAGAACTGAATGAACTGCGTCGCGCCTTCCGTTCCGGGCAATTGCAGGAAGTCGGTCAGGATCAGGTCAAGGCCACGCTGATTCAGGATGACGGCAGTCTGTATCCGTTGCCCGGCAAGTTGCTGTTCAGCGACATCACCGTCGATCCGGGCACCGGCCAGATCATTCTGCGCAGCGAGTTCCCCAACCCGGACCTCGACCTGCTGCCGGGCAGCTTCATCCGCGTACGCCTTGAGCAAGCCGTTATCCAGCACGGCATCAGCGTGCCGCAACGTGCCATCCAACGTGACAGCGCCGGCGTGGCCCAGGTGCTGACCGTCGACGATCAACTGCGCGTGGCACAGCAACCGGTGCAACTGGGCGCCGTACAGAACGACCGCTGGATCGTCACCGGCGGCCTCAAGCCCGGCGACCGTATTGTCATCGAAGGCCTGCAACACGCCCGCCCCGGCGAAAAAGTGCAGATCGACGACACCCCTCTTCCACTTGCCCAGACCTCTGGTCAGTAAGCAGGACGCTTTTATATGCCGCAGTTCTTTATCGATCGCCCGGTGTTCGCCTGGGTCGTCGCCCTGTTCATCCTGTTGGCCGGTGCGCTGGCCATTCCGCAATTGCCGGTGGCGCAGTACCCCGACGTCGCGCCACCGCAGATCGAAATCTACGCCGTGTACCCTGGCGCCTCGGCGCAGACCGTCGATGAAAGCGTGGTCAGCCTGATCGAGGAAGAGCTCAACGGCGCCGATCACCTGCTGTACTTCGAATCGCAGAGCAGCCTCGGCAGCGCGACGATCAAGGCCACCTTCCAGCCGGGCACCAACCCGGAGCTGGCGCAGGTTGATGTACAGAACCGCCTCAAAGTGGTCGAGTCGCGGCTGCCGCAAGCGGTGACCCAGCAAGGTTTGCAGGTGGAAAAAGTCTCGGCCGGTTTCCTGTTGCTGATCACCCTGACCTCCAGCGACGGCAAACTCGATGACGTGGCGCTCAGTGACTATCTGGCACGCAACGTGATGAACGAAATCAAGCGCATCGACGGTGTCGGCAAGGCGCAGTTGTATGGCGCCGAACGGGCGATGCGGATCTGGATCGATCCGCAGAAGCTGATCGGTTTCAACCTGACCCCGGCCGATGTCAACGCCGCCATCGTCGCGCAAAACGCCCAGGTATCGGCAGGCAGCATCGGCGATTTACCCAATCCGTCTACGCAGGAAATCACCGCGACCATTCTGGTCAAGGGTCAGCTGTCGACCCCGGAAGAATTCGCCGACATCGTGCTCAAGGCCAACCGTGACGGCTCCACCGTGCGCATCGGTGACGTGGCGCGGGTCGAGATCGGCAGTCAGGAATACCAGTTCGGCACACGCCTGAACGGCAAACCGTCGACCGCCGTCGGCGTGCAACTGGCGCCGGGGGCCAATGCCCTGGCGACCGCCACGTTGATCCGGGCGAAGATGGACGAGCTGTCGCGCTACTTCCCGGCCGGTGTCGAGTACAAGATTCCGTACGACACCTCACCCTTCGTGAAGGTCTCGATCACCAAGGTTGTCTACACCCTCGGCGAAGCGATGCTGCTGGTGTTTGCGGTGATGTTCCTGTTTCTGCAGAACATCCGCTACACGCTGATCCCGACGCTGGTGGTGCCCGTGGCCCTGATGGGCACCTTCGCCACCATGCTCGCCCTGGGTTTCTCGATCAACGTGCTGACCATGTTCGGCATGGTGCTGGCCATCGGCATTCTGGTGGACGACGCCATCGTGGTGGTGGAGAACGTCGAGCGGATCATGGCCACCGAAGGCCTGTCGCCGAAAGAGGCGACACGCAAGGCGATGAAGCAGATCACCGGGGCAATTATCGGCATCACCCTGGTGCTGGTGGCGGTGTTTATCCCGATGGCGTTCATGCAGGGTTCGGTGGGCGTGATTTACCGACAGTTCTCGCTGTCGATGGCCACCTCGATCCTGTTCTCGGCGTTCCTTGCCCTGACCCTGACGCCAGCGCTGTGCGCCACGCTGCTCAAGCCGATTGCCAAGGGCGAACATCACGAGAAGAGCGGGTTCTTCGGCTGGTTCAACCGCCGCTTCGAACGACTGACCGATCGCTACCAGGGTTGGGTCGGTTACGCATTGAAGCGTAGCGGGCGTTATCTGCTGATTTACGGCGTGCTGCTGATCGGCATGGGGTTGTGCTTTGCGCGTCTGCCCTCCTCGTTCCTGCCAGTCGAGGATCAGGGTTACACCATCACCGACATTCAACTGCCGCCGGGTGCGAGCAAGAACCGTACGGTGCAGGTGGTCGAACAGATCGAAGCCCACAACGCCAGTGAACCCGGAGTCGGCGACAGCACGGTGATTCTCGGCTTCAGCTTCTCCGGCAGCGGGCAGAACGCGGCACTGGCGTTCACCACCCTCAAGGACTGGTCCGAACGCGGCAGCGATGATTCGGCCACCTCGATTGCCGACCGTGCCAACATCGCCCTGAGCCAGATCAAGGACGCCGTCGCGTTCGCCGTGCTGCCACCACCGGTTGACGGCCTCGGTACCTCAAGCGGCTTCGAATTCCGCCTGCAGGATCGCGGCGGTCTCGGTCACGCGACATTGATGCAGGCGCGCAGCGAACTGCTCGCCGCCGCGGAGAAAAGTCCGGTGCTGATGAACGTGCGTGAAAGCGCGCTGGCCGAAGCGCCGCAGGTGCAACTGGAAGTGGATCGCAAGCAGGCCAACGCGCTGGGCGTGTCGTTCGCTGACATCGGCAACGTATTGTCCACCGCCGTGGGTTCTTCCTACATCAACGACTTCCCCAATCAGGGGCGGATGCAGCGCGTGGTGGTACAAGCCGAAGGCGATCAGCGCAGTCAGGTCGATGACCTGCTGCAAATGCACGTGCGCAACAACGCCGGGAACATGGTGCCGCTGTCGGCGTTCGTTCAGGCGAAATGGACACAAGGCCCGGCGCAACTGACCCGATACAACGGTTATCCGGCGATTGCGATTTCCGGCGAACCGTCGCCGGGGCACAGCAGCGGCGAGGCGATGGCGGAGATTGAACGGCTGGTCGCCCAAGGGCCGAAAGGTCTGGGTCAGGAATGGACGGGGTTGTCGTTGCAGGAACGTCTGTCCGGCAGTCAGGCGCCGATTCTGTTGGGCCTGTCGCTGCTGATCGTGTTCCTGTGTCTGGCGGCGCTGTACGAGAGCTGGTCGATTCCGACTTCGGTGCTGCTGGTGGTGCCGCTGGGTGTGCTCGGCGCGGTGCTGGCCGTGACCTTGCGCGGCATGCCCAACGACGTGTTCTTCAAGGTCGGGCTGATCACCATCATCGGTCTGTCGGCGAAGAACGCGATCCTGATCATCGAATTCGCCAAGAGCCTGTATGACGAAGGTCACGATCTGATCGATGCGACGTTGCAGGCAGCCCGTTTGCGTCTGCGGCCGATCGTGATGACCTCGCTGGCGTTCATCCTTGGCGTGGTGCCATTGGCCATCGCCACCGGCGCCAGTTCGGCGAGCCAGCAGGCGATTGGCACCGGGGTGATCGGCGGGATGATTACCGCAACGCTGGCGGTGATCTTTGTGCCGTTGTTCTTCGTCGTGGTCATGAAGCTCGTACAACGCTTCACCAGACACCACTAACCCTCTGTAGGAGTGAGCCTGCTCGCGATAGCGTCCATTCAGTCAACATCAGTGTTGAATATGCCAGCGCTATCGCGAGCAGGCTCACTTCTACAAGGTTTACTGGCTGGTAGTCAGGCAGCACATCGCTGGGCTAAGGTGTTTCTACGTCCTCGCCCATCGAGTCCCCATGCGCTTCCTCACCCGTACCCACCCTCGCCTGTCCGCCGCCGCTCTGGTCGGCCTTGCCACCGGTCTTCTGGTCCCTGCCGAATCCATCGTCGGCAACATTCTCATCGGCTGGAACGCCGGCGTCTGGACCTACCTGATCCTGATGTTATGGCTCGCCGCGCGCGCCAAGGCGCCGGACGTCAAACGCATCGCCGTCATCGAAGACGAAAACGCCGGACTGGTGTTGTTTGTGGTGTGTATTGCGGCGTTGGCGAGCCTGGCCGCCATCACTCTGGAGCTGGCCGGCACCAAGGATCTGGATACCCATCACAAACTTCTGCACTACGCGTTTACCGCGCTCACGGTCGTGGGTTCATGGCTGCTGATCGGCGTGATCTTCTGCGTGCACTACGCGCGCCTGTTTTACACCTGGGATGGCAAGGAACCGGCATTGCGTTTCGCCGAAGGCCTGACCACGCCCAACTACTGGGACTTTCTGTACTTCTCGTTCACCATCGGCGTGGCGGTGCAGACCGCTGACGTCGGCGTCGCTACCCGCGATATTCGCAAGATCGTGTTGGCGCAATCGCTGATCGGCTTCGTCTTCAATACCGCGATTCTAGGGTTTTCGATCAATATCGCCGCCGGACTATTTGGTTAAGGCCATATCCCCTTTCCAGACGTTATTGGCTGATCCATTGAGCGCTTGAGCCGTTCGCGGTCCAGTGCCGGTCATCGCCGACAGTCACAGATACCCTTACATTCACTTGACGACCAAGCGGGTTCTGGTGTTTCCTGAAACCGGTTTCAGCGCCATGCCAGCCGTTGGACCAAACACATCCAATAATAAGGTTTTCAGACCGTGAACGACTTCTCCGCCGCCCAGCGCAGCCGCGTGACCATGCTCGATGTCGCCGAACGCGCTGGCGTGTCCAAGGCCAGCGTCTCGCGCTTCATCGGCGATGACCGCGCCCTGCTCTCCGATGCCATTGCCTTGCGCATCGAACAGGCCATCAGCGAACTCGGCTACCGTCCGAATCAAATGGCCCGTGGTCTGAAACGCGGGCGCACACGCCTGATCGGCATGCTGGTGGCCGATATCCGCAACCCTTATTCGATTGCCGTGATGCACGGGGTGGAAACCGCCTGCCGTGCGCACGGTTACAGCCTGGTGGTGTGCAACACCGACCGCGACGACGAGCAGGAGCGCCAGCATCTGGCGCTGTTGCGCTCGTACAACATCGAAGGGCTGATCGTGAACACCCTCGGGCATCACCGTGAGGAGTTGCACGAACTGCACCGCGAAATGCCGTTGGTGCTGGTGGATCGCAAGGTCGATGGCCTCGACAGCGACATGGTCGGGCTGAACAACCCGCAAGCTGTTGAGATGGCGCTCACGCACCTTGAACAGCGTGGCTACCGCGACATGTTGCTGGTGACCGAACCCTTTGACGGCACCAGTTCGCGCATCGAACGGGTCAGCAGTTTTCAGTTGCAGATTGCCCAGCGTTCCGGATTGACCGGGGCGGTATTGGAAACCGGCCCGTCCCTTGCGACGCATCTTCAAGACTTTTTAAACACGCCGGCTAACGGACCCAAAGCACTGTTCTGCGCCAACGGCGTGGCCGCGCTGGCCTGCACCCTCGCCCTGCGCGAAATCGGTTGCCGGTTGTTCGAGGACGTGGGGCTGATTGCCCTGGATGACCTGGACTGGTATCCGCTGGTGGGCAACGGCATTACCGCCCTCGCCCAGCCGACGGCCGAGATCGGGGCGCGGGCGTTTGAGTGTCTGCTCAAGCGCTTGCGTGGGAATGTCGAGGCCGTGCGCAGGCTGGATTTTGCGCCGGTGCTGGTTGAGCGGGGTTCTACCCAAGGACCTTTGCGGTGATTGTTGTGGCGCCATCGCGAGCAGGCTCACTCCTACAGGGGAGCGCATTCAAAATGTAGGAGTGAGCCTGCTCGCGATGGCGCCCGAAAGCCCGACAAAGATCCACCAGATTTTTTTTGAACAAAAATGAAACCGGTTTCAGAGGTAAATAACAATGAATAAACCTGCCGTTTCCATCAGCCTGTCCAGCTACGGCGCCGACCTTGTACGCCAGCGCGGGCAGGACTTCTTCATCGAGGTGCTGGCCGCTGCCGGCGCCGATCGCATCGAATGGCGTGAAGAGCTGCTGACCCGTGAAGTGCCTGAGCAACTGCAGGCCGCCACCCAGGCGCAGGGTCTGCAAAGCATCTATTCCTCACCGACCGAACTGTGGCTTGCCGGTCAGTCGCGGCCCAATCCCGAGTTGATCAGCGCCCTGCAACATGCAGAGGCGTTTGGCTCGAAATGGCTGAAAGTCTCGCTCGGTTACTTCACCGACAACTGTGATCTGCAGGTGCTGAAACAACTGCTGGGCAACAGCCCGGTGCAGTTGCTGGTGGAGAATGACCAGACCTTGCATGGCGGCCGCATCGAGCCATTCCAGCGCTTTTTTGCTGCCGTCGAGCAGCACAACCTGCCGATCAAAATGACCTTCGATATCGGCAACTGGCAGTGGCAGGATCAGTCCGCCACCAACGCCGCACGCCTGCTCGGGCGGCATGTCGGCTACGTGCATTGCAAAGCCGTAGCCCGCCGCGCCGACGGCAAACTGGTCGCCGTGCCACCGACCGTCAGTGATCTGCATGTGTGGGAACAACTGCTGCGGCACATGGCCCAAGGCGTTATGCGTGCCGCCGAATACCCGTTGCAGGGCGATGACCTGGTGGCGCTGACCACCGAGCACGTCGCCGCCCTCGCCCGCCTTGGCCAATCGCGCCTGGAGCCTGCCCATGTCTGATATCGATATTCTGTCGTTTGGCGAAACCATGGCGATGCTGGTCGCCGAGCAGACCGGTGATCTGGCCGAAGTCGAACACTTCCACCGACGCATCGCCGGCGCTGACAGTAACGTGGCGATCGGCCTGTCGCGCCTGGGCTTCAACGTGGCGTGGCTGAGCCGGATCGGCAACGATTCCCTTGGGCGTTTTGTGGTCGAGACATTGATCAAGGAAGGTCTGGATTGCAGCCATGTCGCGGTCGATCACCAGCACCCGACCGGTTTCCAGTTCAAGTCCCGCAACGACGATGGCAGCGACCCGCAGGTCGAGTATTACCGCCGTGGTTCGGCGGCCAGTCATCTGTCGCCACAGTCGATCAATGCCAGCCTGCTGAGCGCCCGTCACCTGCACGCCACCGGGATTCCACCGGCGCTTTCAGCCACCGCGCGGGAACTGTCTTTCGAGCTGATAACACGCATGCGCCATGCCGGGCGCAGCGTGTCGTTCGACCCGAACCTGCGCCCGAGCCTGTGGGCCAGCGAGCAAGAGATGATCCGCGAGATCAACCGCCTCGCCGCCCTCGCCCATTGGGTGTTACCGGGCTTGAGCGAGGGCCGCTTGCTCACCGGGTTTGAAGACCCGGCGGACATCGCCGCGTTTTATCTCGATCAGGGCGCCGAGGCCGTGGCGATCAAGCTGGGGCCGCAGGGTGCCTATTACCGCACGCATCTGGATCAGGGTTTTGTCGCCGGGGTGCCGGTGGCGACCGTGGTCGATACCGTCGGCGCGGGTGACGGGTTTGCCGTCGGCATGATCAGCGCCCTGCTGGAACATCAGAGCTTTGCCGAGGCGGTGCAACGCGCGAACTGGATTGGCAGTCGGGCGGTGCAGAGTCGCGGGGATATGGAGGGTTTGCCGAGCCGGTCCGAGCTGATCGCTGAATTCGAGGCCGCTGATCGCGAGCAGGCTCACTCCTGCATTTGAAATGCGTTCCCTTGTAGGAGTGAGCCTGCTCGCGATGAGGCCCGCCCAGACAACCCATTAATTGAACCTGCTGCGACAAAAACAACAAGCTCAGGAGCAAGACCATGAAAACTGCAACCCTCGCCGCCCGCCGCTGGTGGTACATCATGCCTATCGTGTTCATCACCTACAGCCTGGCGTATCTGGATCGCGCCAACTACGGCTTCGCCGCCGCGTCCGGCATGGCCGCCGACCTGATGATCACCCCGGGCCTGTCTTCGTTGCTCGGGGCGCTGTTCTTCCTCGGCTACTTTTTCTTCCAGATACCGGGCGCGATCTACGCGCAGAAACACAGCGTGAAAAAGCTGATTTTCGTCAGCCTGATTCTCTGGGGCGGGCTCGCGACGCTGACCGGCGTGGTTTCCAACGCTTATTGGCTGATCGTCATTCGCTTCATGCTCGGCGTAGTCGAAGCGGCGGTGATGCCGGCGATGCTGGTTTACCTGTGTCACTGGTTCACTCGCGCCGAACGCTCGCGGGCCAACACCTTCCTGATCCTCGGCAACCCGGTAACGATGCTGTGGATGTCGGTGGTCTCGGGGTATCTGGTGCAGCATTTCAGCTGGCGTTGGATGTTCATCATCGAAGGCTTGCCGGCGGTGCTCTGGGCGTTTATCTGGTGGAAACTGGCCGATGATCGTCCGGCCCAGGCCACGTGGCTGAGCGATCAGGAAAAGCACGACCTGGAAAGCGCTCTCGCCGCCGAACAGGTCGGCATCAAAGCGGTGAAGAACTACGCCGAGGCGTTCCGTTCGCCGAAGGTGATCATCCTGGCCCTGCAGTTTTTCTGCTGGAGCATCGGCGTCTACGGCTTTGTGTTGTGGCTGCCGTCGATCCTCAAGGCCGGCGCGCAAATGGACATGATCGAAGCCGGTTGGCTGTCGGCGCTGCCGTACCTGGCGGCGGTGATCGGCATGCTCGCGGTGTCGTGGGGCTCGGACAAATTGCAAAAGCGCAAACGCTTCGTCTGGCCGCCGCTGCTGATCGCCTCCATTGCGTTCTATGGTTCCTACGCCTTGGGCGCCGAGCATTTCTGGTGGTCGTACACGCTGCTGGTGATCGCCGGCGCCTGCATGTACGCGCCTTACGGGCCGTTCTTCGCCATCGTTCCGGAGATCCTGCCGGCCAACGTCGCCGGTGGCGCCATGGCGCTGATCAACAGCATGGGCGCGCTCGGTTCGTTCGGCGGTTCGTACCTGGTCGGCTATCTGAACAGTTCCACCGGTTCGCCCGGCGCTTCGTACCTGCTGATGAGCGGGGCGTTGCTGCTGTCGGTGGTACTGACGATTTTTCTCAAGCCCGGTGCCAGTGATCGCGTCGTGGCCAAAGCCGTAGTCACGCGTCCCGTGCCGGCTCACTCCTGAAGAGATTTTTGCCCATGAAAAAGCAAGTCGTGCTGTACAAGAAACTCTCGCCGGCGCTGATGACGCGCCTGCAACAACACTGTGACGTGACGCTGATCGACAGCCTCGACGCCGATGGCCTGATGAAACTGCGCGACGCCCTGCCCGGCGCCCACGGTTTGCTCGGCGCCAGCCTGAAGCTCGACGCCGCGTTGCTCGACGTCGCGCCGCAACTGGAGGCGATTGCCAGCGTCTCGGTGGGCGTCGACAACTACGACATCGACTACCTGACGCGACGCAAGATCCTGCTCAGCAATACCCCGGACGTGCTCACCGAAACCACCGCCGACACCGGTTTCGCGCTGATCCTCGCCACCGCCCGGCGCGTGGTGGAACTGGCGAACATGGTGCGCAGCGGCCAGTGGCACCGCAACATCGGCCCGGCGCATTTCGGCACCGATGTGCATGGCAAGACCCTGGGCATCATCGGCATGGGCCGCATCGGCGAGGCCTTGGCCCAGCGCGGGCATTTCGGTTTTGGCATGCCGGTGCTTTATCACAGTCAGTCACGCAAACCGGCGGTCGAGGCGCGTTTCGATGCGCAGTACCGCAGTCTTGAAGCGCTGCTGCAAGAGGCCGATTTCATCTGCCTGACTTTGCCGCTGACCGCACAGACTGAAGGCCTGATCGGCGCCGAGCAGTTCGCGTTGATGCGCCCGCACAGCATCTTCATCAATATCTCGCGGGGCAAAGTCGTGGATGAAACGGCGCTGATCGACGCACTGCGCCATCAGCGGATTCGTGCGGCAGGGCTGGATGTGTTCGAGCGTGAGCCGTTGAATCACGATTCGCCGTTGTTGCAGCTGAACAATGTGGTGGCGACGCCGCATATGGGGTCGGCGACGCATGAGACGCGAGAGGCAATGGCGCGGTGTGCGGTGAAGAATCTGTTGCAGGCTTTGAGTGGGGAGAAGCCGGCGAATCTGGTGAATCCGGCGGCTTGGCAGGGCTGAAATCTTCAGTGCCTGTCCGATCGCCATCGCGAGCAGGCTCACTCCTACATTTGAAATGCGTTCCCCTGTAGGATTGAGCCTGCTCGCGATGAGGCCGTTTCAGCCAACACAAAACTGTCAGGCACTGCGCGCCTGCAACAGCTGCACCGCACACAACGCAATCCGCGCACAGGCATCGGCCAGTTTCACCCGGTCCAGCACCAGCCCGATGCGGATATGCCCCGCTGCACTGGGCCCAAACGCCTCACCAGCCAGCACCGACACGCCGTAATCTTCCAGCAACCGCTCGGCAAACGCCTGCGCGCCAAACCCGGTCTGGCGCACATCGACCATCACGAACATCCCGCCATCCGGAAGAATCGGCTGCAACCCCGGGCAACCGCGCAAACGCTCGCACACCAGGTCGCGGCGCAAACGGTATTCCTCGCGCATCTGCATCACTTGCGGCAGATCGCTTTGCAGCGCGACCTCCGCAGCTTTCTGCACGAAATCCGGCAGGCCGAAGAGCATGCTCAACGACAGGTTCACCAGATGTTCGGCCAGCGCTTTCGGGCCGATCGACCAGCCCACCCGCCAACCGGTCATGGCATGGGATTTGGACAGGCTGTTGATGGTCGCCGTACGTTCGGCCATGCCCGGCAGGCTCGCCGGGCTGATGTGCTCACCCTCGTACAGCAGATCGCTGTAGACCTCGTCGCTGATCAGCCATAAATCGTGACGTACGCAGAGCGCCGCCAGCTCTTGCCAGATCAGCAGGGAGAGGCTCGCGCCGGACGGATTGTTGGGGCTGTTGAGCAACAGCACGCGAGTCTTGCGGGTGATCCGCGTGGCGACATCGGCGGGGTCCACCCGAAAGCCGTTCTCCGGCCTCACAGGCACCGGCACCACCGTCGCGCCGCACGCGCCGAACACGCCTTCATAGGTCACGTACATCGGCTCGGCGACGATCACTTCATCGCCAGGGTCCAACAGGCATTGGGCCACCGAATACACCGCGCATTGCGCGCCGGGCAGCACGATCACGTGCTCGGCATCCACCACCTGACCGCTGCGTCGCTGATGGCGGGCGGCGATCAACGTGCGCAGCGCCAGGCGGCCACGCACCTCGGAATAATGGGTATCGCCGGCCAGCAGGCTGTCGATGGCGCCGTGGATGATCGGTAATGGCGTATCGAAATCCGGATCGCCTACGCTCAGCAGCAGGATATCGACCCCCTCGGCGCGCAACGCCAGCGCTCGGTCATGGATCTTCCAGGCCGCTGCGCCCTCCCCGGCGATGCGTTGGGTCAAGGCTGAATAGCGCATGCACGTCTCCTGATTGCGCGGTGTCCAGCCTTCACCCTATCTCAAATCACAAAACGCGCCACTCACTCGGGCTACAAGGTGAACGAGAAGTACAACTGCGCATAGTGCAGAACTGTCACTGAGCAGTCTAGCTGTCAGAGTTGACAGTATCCGGGGCACAAGCATAACGATCTAATGATCCAGTACAAACCTGACTCGGTTATTGCCAACCCATTACAATTACGGAGTAACAAATCATGAAAAAGCTAAATAACCAGAGCCCTCCACCGGTCATTCCAGATGCATTAGCAAACATCCCGGGCGGCCAAGAAAACCTGATCCCCACAAAGATATTAGAATCTCCCCTGCGAGTACTGATCCCAGATTTTACACGTGGAAACATGTTTCCAGGGATTCAGGGATATGTCGAATTAAATTTATCAGGAATACCAGTGCGTGAGACGCGCTTTCCCTTTACCACCCCTATTGATCCGAGCACTTTCCCTATTATGGTCCACATTCCCGTTGGCCCCATTACAAATGAAGGAACTTACGAAGTTGACTACACTGTCAACCTTGGAGGAAATGTAGAACTTTCAGAATCCAATTATTTTACAGTCGATAGAACTGCTCCAAATGATGGAGAACCAGGACAAGCACCGAAATTTCCTCCAGAAATCATCAGGCAAGGTATTACGCAGGACTATCTGGATACGAATAACGACGAAGTTCTAATTACTATTTCGCATTACAAAGGACAGCGACTCGGCGAAACCATCCCTTTTTATTACGGCTCGTTTGATGCTGATCCAGTTTCAACTACCAAGGTAAAAGATGCAGACTCAGACACCATTGTCAGGCTCAGTGGCAACACTATTCGCGAGAAAGGCAATGGCAATAAAATTGCCTACTATCGTTTGAAAAGTCGCGCAGGAATTCAGGGGCCGAGTTCACTCTCACTTTTCATCAAAGTAGACTTGTCTTGAAGCAGTTGATTCGCCGAAGAGAGCACGCACTCGTCGGCGCAATCGCATTTCTCAAATCACAAAACGCGCCACCATGGCGTTCAAATCCACCGCCAGGCGCGACAGCTCATGGGTGGCGGCGCTGGTCTGGTTGGCCCCGGCCGCCGATTGCGTGGCCAGATCGCGGATGTTGACCAGGTTGCGGTCGACTTCGCGGGACACCTGCGCCTGTTCTTCCGAGGCGCTGGCGATCACCAGGTTGCGCTCGTTGATCTGATGGATCGACTGGGTGATCTGCTCCAGCGCCACGCCGGCGGCGCGGGCCATTTCCAGCGTGGTCTGGGTACGCTGGTTGCTTTGTTGCATCGACGAAACCGCTTCACCGGTGCCGTTCTGAATACCGGCGACCATTTTTTCGATTTCCTGGGTCGATTGCGCGGTGCGATGGGCCAAGGCACGCACCTCGTCCGCCACCACCGCAAACCCGCGACCTGCTTCACCGGCACGTGCCGCTTCAATCGCAGCGTTGAGGGCCAGCAGGTTGGTCTGCTCGGCGATGGCGCGGATCACGTCGAGCACCTTGCCGATATCGCGGCCCTGTGCGGCCAGGCCTTCGATCATCTGCGCGGTGTTCTGCACGTCGTGGGTCATGGTCTGGATCGCGTCGACAGTTTTCACCACTTGGTCGCGACCTTCGCGGGCGGCCTGAGTCGATTGGTTCGAGGCTTCGGAGGTCGACACGGCGTTGCGCGCCACTTCTTCCACAGCTGCGGTCATCTCGTTGACGGCCGTCGCCGCCTGTTCGATCTCGTTGTTCTGCTGTTGCAAGCCACGGGAGGCTTCTTCGGTGACCGCACTGAGTTCTTCGGCAGCAGCGCCCAGTTGGGTGGCGGAGCCGGCGATCTGTTCGATGGTTTTACGCAGGTTAGTCTGCATGGTAGCCAGCGCCTGCAGTAACTGCGTGGCTTCGTCCTTGCCGTCGACTTCGATGGTTTTGCTCAAGTTGCCCTCAGCAATGGTTTGCGCCGCCGCCACCGCGCGATTGAGCGGCGTGACGATGCTGCGAGTCAGCAGCAGTGCCAACAAGACCGTGGCCAGCGCGGCAATCACCGCAACGATGATGATGCCGGTAATGGCACTGTCGTAATGCTCGCCGGCCTGAGTGGAGGCGACTTTGGCGCCTGCGGCGTTGATCCCGATCAGCTTGTTGAGCTGCTCGCCCATCTGGTCGGTGCCGTCCTTGATGCGCGTGTTGATGAGCGTGCGCATCTCCTCGACTTTGTCCTGGCGCGACAGCTCCAACATCTGGTTTTGCGCTTGCAGGTAGTTGTCCAATGTCGTAGCGAACGCCTTGTATTGCGCCAGCTCTTCGCTTCCGGCAGGCAATGCTGCGTAGCTGGCCTGGGCGCTGCGTACCTTGTCCACCAGCACGCCGATGCGCGTCTGCGCTTCTTGCAGAGCGGCAGGCTCGCGGTTGACCAGAATCCGGAACGACAGAATCCGCAGGCGCAGAACGTTTTCCGTCACCACGCCAAGGTACGTGACACTGGGCAGTTGATTGGTCTCCATGTCGATGGAGGCCTGGCGGATGGTCGACATGCGATTGACGGCGAACACGCCAAGGACGATCACCAACAAGGCGATGAAGGCAAAACCGAGGAAGGCACGGGGCGCGATATTCAGGTTACGCAAGGACATGATTGGACTCTCGGATAGAGGTAGCTGCGAGCGTCCTTGCCGTCTTCACTGGCCCTGGGGGCGGGGCCAGTCCGGCGTCACTGTTCAAGGGAATCTGTGTGCGCCTGAACTCTGTATCGGCCAGGCTTTAGGAAGGTTTCGTGTGTTACAGAATTATTTTTCAAGGTGTTTCAATACTGAAACACTTGCATGCTCTCTGTAGGAGCTGCCGCAGGCTGCGATCTTTTGATTTTGTTTTTTCAAGATCAACAGATCGCAGCCTTCGGCAGCTCCTACAGGGTTTGCTCAGGACTTCGCGGCCATCGTCCAGACGCGGGCGATGTCGGTCGCCCGCTCACGCAGCAAGCGCGGGGCTTCGGCGCAGGCTTGCTCCAGCGTCATCGGGCCGCTGGTCACGGCGAATGCCGCGTCGATGCCGTGGTCGTAGAGTTCCTGATAACCCTCACCCAACGTCCCGGCGATGACGATCACCGGCACGCCATGTTGCTTGGCGACCCGCGCCACGCCGAACGGGGTCTTGCCGCGCAAGGTCTGCGCATCGAATCGGCCTTCACCGGTGATCACCAGATCGGCGCCATTGACCGCTTCGGCCAGGCCTACCAGTTCCGCCACCACGTCGACGCCGGCCTGAAATTGCGCGCCGAGAAACGCCTTGGCGGCAAAACCCAATCCGCCGGCCGCGCCACTGCCCGGTTCATCGCGAACATCCTTGCCCAGCGCTTGCGCGCACAGTTCGGCGAAGTGCCCCAGCGCCTGATCCAGTTGTTGCACCTGGGCCGGTGACGCGCCTTTTTGCGGGCCGAAAATCGCCGAGGCACCGTGTGGGCCACACAGCGGGTTATTCACGTCGGCGGCGATGTCGAAGCGTACCCGGGCCAGACGCGGATCCAGATCACTCAGGTCCAGTCGCGACAACTGTGCCAAGGCCAAACCGCCCGGCACCAACGCCTGGCCCTGCGCATCAAGCAGTTTCACCCCGAGTGCCTGCATGGCCCCGGCGCC
Source organism: Pseudomonas serboccidentalis (assembly GCF_028830055.1). NCBI lineage: Bacteria > Pseudomonadati > Pseudomonadota > Gammaproteobacteria > Pseudomonadales > Pseudomonadaceae > Pseudomonas > Pseudomonas serboccidentalis. Next base: position 5,621,153 of record NZ_CP101655.1, on the reverse strand, counting down.
GCCATCGTTGGTGGCGCTGCCGCCAATCGCCAGAATCACCCGCTGCGCGCCGGCATCCAGCGCGGCGCGAATCAGTTCACCGGTGCCGAACGTGCTGCTGATACAGGCATCACGCTGCCCCGGCGGCACCAGCTGCAAGCCGCTGGCCTCGGCCATTTCGATGATCGCAGTGTGGTTATGCGGCAACCAGCCCCACGCGGCATCAACAGAAGCACCCAGCGGCCCGCGTACCCGGGTGCGACGCAGTTCGCCTTCGCAAGCGGCAAGAATCGATTCCACCGTCCCCTCGCCGCCGTCGGCCATCGGGCATTTGACCAGCGTGGCCTGCGGCCAGACTTGCGCCAGGCCAAGAGCAATGGCCTCGGCGACGCCTTGGGCACTCAGGCTGTCCTTGAACGAATCGGGGGCGATGACGATCTTCATGCGAATTCTCCAGTTCCAATGCCCTTCATGCTGCCAGTCGGCCTGAGCATTGACGCCTGTCCGCTGCACAAGCGCGATCGGCGTTTATTGTTCATTTCTACAAAAGCCTTGGGGATGACTGTTGCGGCCCTATCGCGAGCAGGCTCACTCCTACAGGGGAACGCATTTCAAGTGTAGGAGTGAGCCTGCTCGCGATGGCGTCTCAGGAAACACCCGATCAGCTCGGATCAGCCTGTGGCAACAACTGCACCCCAAGGTACAACGCCAGCATCCCGTCCAGCCGCAGCGGATCCACCCCGCTGATTTCGGCAATCCGCTCCATCCGGTAACGCAGGCTGTTGCGGTGAATGCCCAACGCATCGGCACACGCCTGGCTTTGTCCATCGTGTTCACACCAACTGCGCAGGGTCGCGAGTAACTGGCCGTTACCGTCCTTGGCGATGACTTTGCGCAGCGGTTTGAGCAACTCGTCCAGCGCATCATCATTGCGATGGCGCCAGAGCATCACTGGCAAGCGATAGCGATTGAGCGTCAGTAATCGCGAGTGCGGCAACACGTCCCGGCCATAGGCGAGCAGATCGCCGACCCGCCGATAGCACCGGCGCAATCCGGCCAGCCCGTCAGCCTGTCCGCCCACGGCGATGCGCAGAATGTTCCAGCCGAGGCCATCGAGCTTTTCCAGCAAGCGATCATGCTCGACGGTCTGACTCGCCGGGCGGCACCACAGCAACGACGACTTGGCCGAACTCACGCACCAGCTGTCCGGGTAACGCGAGGTCAGCCAGGCGCTCAACGCCTCGACGGTCTGCCCCGGGCCATGTTCCAGGCCCAGTTCGAACAGATACGGCACCCGCGTCAATTGCGGCTTGAGCCCCAGCTGCTGCGCCTCATCGACCAGGCGCGGCGAATCCCCGGCTTCGCTCAACAGCAAGGCCAACAGGTCATCGCAACGCTGGCGCCGCCATTGCTGCTCGGCCTGCTGATTGCGCTGGCCGACGAGCATTTCCGCGGTCATGCGCACCAGTTCGGCGTAGGTGCGCAGTTGCTCCGGCTCACCGGTAATGCCGAGCACGCCGATCAGGCGCTGGTCGAGCAACAGCGGCAGGTTGATCCCCGGCTGCACACCTTTCAGATGCACCGCCGTTTGCGCATCGATCTCCACCACGCGCCCGTTGGCCAGCACCAGTTGCGCGCCTTCGTGACGGGTGTTGATGCGCTCCGGCTCGCCGCTGCCGAGGATCAGCCCCTGGCTGTCCATGACGTTGACGTTGTAGGGCAAAATGGCCATGGCCCGGTCGACGATATCCTGAGCGAGGTCGTGATCGAGTTCGAACATGATCGGCAAAATCCTTAAGCAAGGCGGCGCAAGGTTGTTCACCCGCACAGGGTCTGGCGGCAAACCCTGTGCTCAGGCACAAAGACAATCCGGCCACAGGTGGCCGAGACTCTCACGGCGAGCAACGTTAACCTGTGCATCGCAAAAAATCATAATAAAGAGAGAGCCGCTATGTCGCAGAGCGCCGCAGCTACCCAGACCATCGATGACGGTAAAAACGCCGTCTACAAACGCATCACCCTGCGTTTGATCCCCTTCATCTTCATCTGCTACCTGTTCAACTACCTCGACCGGGTCAACGTTGGCTTTGCCAAACTGCAGATGCTCGACGCATTGAAGTTCAGCGAAACCGTGTACGGCCTCGGTGCCGGTATCTTCTTCATCGGCTACGTGCTGTGCGGCGTACCGAGCAACCTGGCCCTGACCCGATTCGGCCCGCGACGCTGGATCGCGCTGATGATGATCACCTGGGGCATGTTGTCGACCTGCCTGTTGTTCGTTACCACCCCGACCCAGTTCTACACCTTGCGCCTGTTCACCGGTGCAACTGAAGCCGGGTTCTTCCCGGGCGTGGTGCTGTATCTCTCGCAGTGGTTCCCGACGTTCCGCCGTGGGCGGATCATGGCGCTGTTCATGTCGGCGATCCCGGTCTCGGGCCTGCTCGGCAGTCCGTTCTCCGGCTGGATTCTCAATCACTTCGCCGCCGGGCAAGGCGGACTGGCCGGCTGGCAATGGATGTTCCTGCTGCAAGGCATCCCGACAGTGATCCTCGGCGTGCTGGCGTACTTCCTGCTCAGCGACAGCTTCGCCAACGCCAAATGGCTGACCGCGCATGAACGCGCCGTGCTCGAAGCGGATCAGGCCGAAGACCTGGCGAACAAACCGAAAACCACTTCCGATTCACTGATCGCAGTGTTCAAGAACCCGGCGATCTGGGCCTTTGGCCTGATCTACTTCTGCATCCAGAGCGGCGTGTACGCGATCAACTTCTGGCTGCCATCGATCATCAAGAACCTCGGCTTCAGCGACAACCTGGTGATCGGCTGGTTGAGTGCGATTCCGTACCTGCTGGCGGCGGTGTTCATGCTGCTGGTCGGACGTTCGGCGGACTTGCGCAAAGAGCGCCGCTGGCACTTGGTGGTACCGATGCTGATGGGCGCCATCGGCCTGGTGATTGCGGTGAACTTCGCTGCCAACCCGGCCATCGCCATTCTCGGTCTGACGATTGCGACCATGGGCGCGCTGACCGGCCTGCCGATGTTCTGGCCAGTACCCACCGCCATGCTGAGCGCGGGCGCGGCAGCCGGTGGCCTGGCGTTGATCAACTCGATGGGGCAGATGGCCGGCTTCCTCAGCCCGTACCTGGTCGGTTGGGTCAAGGACAGCACCGGTTCGACCGATGCGGCGTTGTACCTGCTGGCAGCCGTGATCGTCGGCGGCAGCTTGCTGGCGTTGCGCATGACGCGCACATTGCGCGCGTAATCACGTTTTAAGATCAAAAGATCGCAGCCTGCGGCAGCTCCTACAGAGCAATGATGTACACCCTGTAGGAGCTGCCGCAGGCTGCGATCTTTTTGCTTTCAGGCAAATGCATCCAGCTCGATCACCAAACCACCCGGCATTTGCACAAAAACCTGCCAGATCCCCTCCTCCGGCACCTGCGCCAACTGGTACGGCAATCCACTGTCACGCACCCGCTGCAACACACTGTGCGCTGGCTCATCGGTGCGAAACGCTATGTGGCTCAGCGCGGTGTCGGTGAACGTCGGCTGTTCGATCACATGCACCAGCGCGTGAGCATCCTGATACAGCCAGCGACCGGGAAACGGAAACGGCGGCCGGCGCCCCGGGGTCAGCCCGAGCAACTGACCGAACGTGTCTTGCAAGGTCTGACCGTCAGCCGTGTTGAAGGCCAGGTGATCGAATGTCCAGCTCATGCTCGTCTCCTGCGGTGATTCATTGATTGCAGTATCCACGCTTGCCAATCACGGAAAAATCCCGCAAAAACGCAAAGATCTTTAAAGGATTTTTACCAATGAGCTCGATTCTCGATCTGGAGATCTTCGTCCGCGTCGCCGATTCCGGCAGCATCTCTGCCGCTGCCCGCGCTTTGGAACTGACGCCAGCCGCCGCCAGCATTGCGCTAAAGAGACTGGAAACCCGCCTCGGCATCCGCCTGCTCGCGCGCTCCACCCGCAGCATGCGCCTGACCGAAGAAGGTCGGCGTTATCTCGACAGCGTACGCATCGCCCTGGGCGCACTGGCCGAAGGTGAACAGGCGCTCAAGCAACACGGCGAAGGCCTCAGCGGTGTGCTGCAACTGGCGGCGCCGTCGGACTTCGGGCGCAACGTGTTGTTGCCGTGGCTGGACGACTTCAAGCGCGAACATCCGAATATCCAGCTGCAATTGCTGCTCAACGATCGCCACGCCGACCTGTTCCGCGAAACCGTGGACGTGGCCCTGCGCTTCGGCGTGCCCGGCGATTCGACGCTGGTGGCATTGCCGATTCTGCCGGCGCATCGGCGCGTCGCTTGCGCCAGTCCCGACTATCTGGCCCGGCATGGCACACCGCAACACCCCGGCGAATTGGGCGAGCACAGCGCCCTGCTCTATCTGCGCAATGGTCGGCCTTACAACACCTGGCGTTTCAGCCGCGAGGACGAAACGCTGGAGGTCGAAGTTCACGGCGACTACTTGAGCGATGACGGCGAAGTCGCGCGGCGCTGGGCGCTGGCCGGGCATGGCATCGCCTACAAGGCTTGGCTGGATGTGGCCGAAGACGTGCGCGCCGGACGCTTGCTGACGCTATTCGACGACTGGCACGGCGAGAGCGTGCCGTTCAATTTGCTCTGCCCGCATCGGGTGCAGGTGTCGGAGCGGGTCCGGGTGCTGCAGGCGTTTTTGCAGGCGCGTTGCGCGTTACTCAGCCGATAATTCACTTTGCCCCATCCGACGCTTCTGGTATTTGTCTGGAGTTTTCCCACCGATAAAAGGATTTCGGCATGAGCTATCGCACACTGGGGCACTCGGGGTTGCAGGTGTCCACCCTCACCCTCGGCACGATGATGTTTGGCGAGCAGACCAGCGCTGAAGACTCGCTGCGCATCATCGACAAGGCCTGGGATCAAGGCATCAATTTCATCGACACCGCCGACGTCTACACCAACGGCCGCTCGGAAGAGATTGTCGGCGAGGCCATCGCCCGCAACCGGCATGAGTGGGTGCTGGCGACCAAGGTCGGTTTCGGCCCGGAGGACGGCGTGCCGAACCGCAGCGGCTTGAGTCGCAAACACATCTTCAACGGTCTGGAGGCCAGCCTGACACGCCTCGGCACCGACTACCTCGACATCTATTACCTGCACCGCGAAGACCACAACACGCCGCTGGAAGTCACCGTGTCGGCGATTGGCGACCTGATTCGTCAGGGCAAGATCCGTTGCTGGGGTCTGTCGAACTATCGCGGCTGGCGAATTGCCGAGGTGATTCGCATCGCTGACAGCCTCGGGGTCGACCGCCCCGTCATCAGCCAACCGCTGTACAACATCGTCAACCGCCAGGCCGAGACCGAGCAGATCACCGCCGCGCAAACCTATGGCCTCGGCGTGGTGCCTTACAGCCCGCTGGCCCGTGGCGTGCTCAGCGGCAAATACGCGCCGGACGTCACCCCGGACGCCAACAGCCGCGCCGGGCGTCAGGACAAACGCATTCTGGAAACCGAATGGCGGGTGGAGTCGCTGCGCATTGCCCAGCAGATCCAGCAATACACCCAAGATCGTGGGGTGGGCATCGTCGAGTTCGCGATTGCCTGGGTGCTGAACAACAGTGCGGTGACCTCGGCGATCGTCGGGCCGCGCACCGAACAACAGTGGGACGCGTACACCAAGGCGCAGGCGGTGAAGATCACGGCGCAGGATGAGGCATTCATCGATTCGCTGGTGACGCCGGGGCACGCGTCGACACCGGGGTTCAATGATATGAGGCATTTTGTGTCGGGCCGTAAACCGCGTCAGGCCTAAAAGCTTCGCGAGCAGTCCCGCTCCCACAGGGAATGATTGGCGGATGCAAACTTTGTATTCGACACCAATCCACTGTGTGCGGGTTTGCTCGCGAAATCGCTGGAACAGTCACTAAAGATCTCGGGCCTGACTCCCTCTCGCGAGCAGACCGAATCGTCGTACCGTCGCTCCCACAGATTTGTGCTTATCTTCAAGATGTTGGGAATATTGATCACCCGGCCAATATTCAGCACAAAAACCACGTATCCTGCGCGCCCTGTTTGATCACCTACCCGCGAGGACAGTTTGTCTAAAGGTATCGCTTTATCGGTTTCAGCCTCGGTGCTGTTTGCCGTCATGTATTACTACACCTCGCTGCTCACCCCGTTGAGTGGCGTGGAAATCTTTGGCTGGCGGATGCTGCTGACCGTGCCGTGCATGACCGTGTTCATGCTGGTGTCCGGTGAATGGCGGCGGGTGCTGGAATTGCTGCGGCGAGTGGCGGCCTATCCGAAGCTGATCGGCGGCCTGATCGTTTCCGCAGCGTTGCTCGGCGTGCAGCTGTGGCTGTTCATGTGGGCACCGCTCAATGGCTACAGCCTCGATGTGTCGCTGGGCTATTTCCTCTTGCCGCTGGCGATGGTTCTGACCGGGCGCATCGTTTACGGCGACAGCCTGTCGTACCTGCAAAAAATCGCGGTGTTCTTTGCCATTCTCGGCGTAGCCAACGAGCTGTATCGGGTTGGCGGGTTTTCCTGGGCGACCCTGGTGGTCGTGGTCGGTTACCCGCTGTACTTCGTGCTGCGCAAACGCTTGAAGACCGACCACCTCGGCGGTTTGTGGGTCGACATGACACTGATGCTGCCGGTGGCGTACTGGTTCGTGCAGGGTGGCGAGCAAGGCTTTGGCGTGTTCGACCAGTACCCGGGCCTGCTGTGGCTGATTCCGCTGCTCGGTCTGATCAGCGCGTCGGCGCTGGTGGTGTACATCATCGCCAGTCGCTTGCTGCCGTTCAGCCTGTTCGGCCTGCTCAGCTACGTCGAACCGGTGTTGCTGCTCGGTGTCGCTCTGCTGCTCGGTGAGAGCATCAAGGCCGGTGAGTGGCTGACCTACATTCCGATCTGGCTCGCCGTTGTGGTGCTGGTCTTCGAAGGCTTCAAGCACCTGATGCGCCAACGCAGAGCCTAAAAGCAAAAGATCGCAGCCTTCGGCAGCTCCTACAGGGAATGGATTCCAATGTAGGAGCTGCCGAAGGCTGCGATCTTTTGATCTTGAAAAAGCCTGACATAAGCCAGGCTTCTTTATGGATTACTCCGTCGCGAGCACACCACGACGCACCTGGTCACGCTCGATCGATTCGAACAGTGCCTTGAAGTTGCCCTCGCCGAAACCATCGTCGCCTTTGCGCTGGATGAATTCGAAGAACACCGGGCCCATCAGGGTTTCCGAGAAGATCTGCAGCAGCAGGCGCTTGTCGTCCGGGTTCGAAGAACCGTCGAGCAGGATACCGCGCGATTGCAGTTGATCCACCGGCTCGCCGTGGTTCGGCAGACGGCCTTCGAGCATTTCGTAGTAGGTGTCCGGCGGCGCGGTCATGAAACGCATGCCGATCTTCTTCAACTGATCCCAGGTCTTGATCAGGTCATCAGTGAGGAACGCTACATGCTGGATGCCCTCGCCGTTGAACTGCATCAGAAACTCTTCGATCTGCCCGGCGCCCTTGGACGACTCTTCGTTCAGCGGGATGCGGATCATGCCGTCCGGCGCGGTCATCGCTTTCGAGGTCAGGCCGGTGTACTCGCCCTTGATGTCGAAGTAGCGGATCTCGCGGAAGTTGAACAGTTTCTCGTAGAAGTTGGCCCAGTAGGCCATGCGGCCGCGGTACACGTTGTGGGTCAGGTGATCGATGATCTTCAGGCCCGCACCGACCGGATTGCGGTCAACGCCTTCGATGAACACGAAGTCGATGTCATAGATCGAGCTGCCTTCGCCGAAACGATCGATCAGGTACAGCGGTGCGCCGCCAATGCCTTTGATCGCTGGCAGGTTCAGCTCCATCGGACCGGTTTCGATGTGGATGGGCTGAGCGCCAAGTTCCAGGGCACGGTTGTAGGCTTTCTGTGAATCCTTGACGCGGAACGCCATGCCGCACACCGACGGGCCATGCTCGGCGGCGAAGTACGAGGCCACACTGTGCGGTTCGTTGTTGAGGATCAGGTTGATCGCGCCCTGACGGTACAGGTGCACGTTCTTGGAACGGTGGGTCGCGACTTTGGTGAAGCCCATGATCTCGAAGATCGGCTCCAGGGTGCCAGGAGTCGGCGATGCGAACTCGATGAACTCAAAGCCCATCAGGCCCATTGGGTTTTCGTATAAATCGGTCATGGTGACGCCTCATCATTCTTATCAATTAACCAGAGTTAGTTGTCAGTAATGCTGAGACCGGCGGGAGGTGCGCAGGAGATGCCTCGCACACTGCGGGCGAGGAAGTCACCATAGATCAGTTGAAACCCGAATATCTTCATTGTCGACCCAAGGCTCTTGCGGGCGAGGCTTCTGCTGCCAGAAGACGATTATTATTGTATGCGTAAACCGATTCTACACAGCGTAAATAGGGTTGTCTGCCCTCTCTATAAAATCCGCCTTTTTGGCGCCCGTGCAAGGGGTTTGTTGCACAGGTAAATCCCCGCCAGCACCAACCCGCCGCCCAGGCACAGGGTCAACGTCAGTTGTTCGCCGAGCAACAGCGCGCCGAGCAGCACCGCCGTTAATGGATTCAGGGCAATGAACACACCGGAACGGGTCGCGCCGATTTTGCGGATGCCGTCGTAATAGCCGATGTACGCCAGCGCCGAGCCGAGTACGCCGAGGTAGATCAGGCTCAGCCATTGTGGCGTGCCGAGGTTGATCAAGGCGGCCGCGCTCACCTCGCCGCGCAGCACCGCCAGCAGCCAAAGCATCACCGTGCCGATCAACACGGAAAACGTCACGGTCTGCAGCGGGCCGAGGGACTGGTTCAAACCCCGGGAACACAGCGAATAAACACCCCAGCCCAATACGCAGCCAAGAATCAACAGATCGCCGATCCACGCATTCGGTGTCGCAGCGAGCAATTGCGGGTTACGGCTGACGATCACCAGAGTGGCGCCGATGATGCAGAGCACGATGCCGACGACTTTCACTCGCCCCAGACGTTCCTTGAACAACAACCATGAGCCCAGACCGATCACCGCCGGATTCAACGCAACAATCAACGAAGCGCGCGAAGCGTTGATGTAGTGCAGGCCATAAAAGAAGCACAGGTTGTAGAAGAAAATCCCGAAGAACCCCAGCAGCGTCAATTGCAGCCATTGCCGGGGCGTGGGCCGTGCCAGCGGGATTCGCGCGATCCACAGAAACCCCAGCAGCGCCGCACTGGCAAGCAGGAAGCGCAGGCTGGCGGCGAACATTGGGCTGAGGCTGCCCGCCAGAAAACGTCCGGCGACAAAGGTTCCGCCCCAGATCATGGTCACGGCTGCGAGGGTCAGATAAACCGGGCGGTCGGAGGCTGTTGTGTGGGCTTGCTCAACGTTGCGCATGACACTCCAAACGAAAGAAGCTGAAGGATGGCGTATCATTCACCTCATTCCTTGTCATCGTAAAATGAGCAAACACTCATGACCCTCACCCAACTGGAGATCTTCTCGCTGGTCGCCGAACTGCGCGGTTTCACCCTCGCCGCCCATCGTCTGGGAGTTTCGCAGTCGGCGGTGTCGCATGCGATGAAGTCGCTGGAGCAGGAGCTGGGGGTCGAACTGTTACGCCGGCATCCGTCGCAAATCGAACTCACCGACATCGGCGAGCAATTGCTGCAGCGCGCGCGGGCCATGCTCGGTCTGGCCAACACCTTGCGCCAGGAGGCGGCCGATGCGCGCGGCATGAAAAGCGGCACATTGCGCATTGGCTCGTTCGGCCCGACCTCATCGATCAAGTTGCTGCCGAAAATTCTGCAGCGCTATCGCCAGGCGCATCCGGGCATCGAAGTGCATATTGACGAGGGGCCGGATCGGCAGATCGTCCAGTGGCTGGAAGAGCGGCGGATCGACATCGGTTTTGTGGTGTTGCCCGAGGAACGCTTTGACACCTTTGCCCTGACTGCAGACCAGATGGTTGCCCTGCTCCCGCTCAATCATCCATTGGCCGCGTCCCCGGCGCTGAGCCTCAAGGACCTGTGCGTCGATCCGTTTGTGCTGACCGAGGCTGGCTCATCGGAACTGGTTTCGCGCTTGTTCAATGCCGCGCGCCTGCAACCGAACATCCGCTACCGCTGCTCACAATTGCTCAGTACGCTGGACGTCGTCGGCCGAGGCGACGCAATCACTGTCGTCGCCGAAGGCTCGTTACCGGACGCTGCGTCACCGCGTTACCTGAAGAAGCCGCTGGTGCCTGCGGTGCAGCGGCAGATCGGCCTCGCGGTCCTCGATCAGCGCCAGGCGTCTCCTGCCACGCTGGCTTTTATCGAACTGGCGACGCGGATCTACCAACCGTGAGCGGCACAAGCTTCAACGGCCATCTATCATCCCTTTTGACTCCGCTGTTTTGCACAGGCGCGCCGTTGCCCGGCCTGCGTTCAAGAGTTCCACTCCATCGCGACAGGATGCGCCCATGCCCTTGACCGCCAGACCCCGCCGCAAACGTAGCGTGCGCATCATTGTGACTTTGCTTTGCGGTTTACTGCCCGTGCTGCTGGGCACAGGGATTCTGTACATGCAGGCCGAGCGCACCTTGCAGCAAAGCACGCAACACACTGCCGAAGAAGCGTTGCGCCAGTTCGAACTGATGCTCGACAACACCGCCCAGGCGGCCAGCGATTTATTGCCACTGGCCGGCCAGCCCTGCGACAGCGTGAAACTGGCGCTGCGTGAACAAGTGACCCGTCGGCCCTTCGTGCGCTCGACCAATCTGGTGTGGGACGACAACCTCTACTGCAGCTCGCTGTTCGGTGAGTTCAAGGAAACCGTCAACCCGGGCGATTACGCCCAGGGCAAACTGTGGTTGATGAACGGCAACCCCGTCACCCCCAACACCGCGCTGGTGGTGTATCGGCTCAGCGACGGTCGCGGCGGCGTACTGACTACGCTCGATGGCTATCACCTGAGCAACGTGCTGCGCCTGATCGGCCGGGATACGCTGCTGTTACTGCAAGTCGCAGATAACTGGCTGTCCGCCGACGGCAAGGTACATCAGGGAGCCCTGCCGGCGTTGCCGGTGGCGCAGAGCATGCTGGCGTCTTCGCGCTATGCCTTCAGTGTCAGCGCCGGTTTCCCGCAAGGCGAAACCTGGCGCTACATGGCCAACGAGTACCCGCCATTGTTCAGCCTGCTGATATTTTTCGGCGTGGTGTCGGGCGCTATCGGCCATGTCCTGCAACGGCGCTCCACCTCGCCCAGCCACGAAATGCTCCGCGCACTGGAGGCTGGCGAGTTCATTCCCTACTTCCAGCCGGTGGTGCACGGCGACAGCAAGAAATGGTCCGGCGCCGAAGTGCTGATGCGCTGGAACCACCCCAAGGAAGGCCTGGTGCGCCCGGATCTGTTCATTCCGTTTGCCGAGCATTCGGGCCTGATCGTGCCCATGACCCGTTCCCTGATGCAGCAGACTGCCGCCCTGCTCGGCCCGCTGTCTTCAGGCTTCGACAAACCGTTCCACATCGGCGTCAACATCACCGCCAGCCATTGTCAGGACCTGCAACTGGTCGACGACTGCCGCGAGTTTCTTGCGGCGTTTGCCCCCGCCAGCATCAACCTCGTGCTGGAGTTGACCGAGCGCGAGCTGATCGAGCCGACCGACATCACTCATCAACTGTTCGAGCAGCTGCATACGCTGGGCGTGATGATCGCCATCGACGACTTCGGTACCGGGCACTCGAGCCTGGGTTACCTGCGAACATTCAACGTCGACTTTCTCAAGATCGATCAAAGCTTCGTGGCGATGATCGGAATCGATGCACTGTCGCGGCATATTCTCGACACGATTATCGAACTGTCGGCCAAGCTCGATCTGGGTATTGTTGCCGAAGGTGTAGAAACGCAGGCACAAGCGGACTATCTGACCGCGCACCACGTCAACTTCCTGCAGGGCTATCTGTTCGGAAAACCCATGCCCGGCACCGACTTCATCGATGCATTAAGTCATCATTAACTAAAACGAATTAAGCCCGGCGCTACGATCGGGCGCACCAAATTGATACAAAACACCACTGTTGTTACATGACGACAACAACAGGATTTACTCTTGGCGCATTAACTACTACAATTTTTTCAGCCTGTGCAAGATTGGCAGGTGAGCCATTATCACCGAGTCGCTTCAAGGCTCTTGGCTTATAGCTTTGTTTGCGGTTGGTATCAGCCAAACACACTATTGGAGTAAAGATATTGTCCAGACTCGCTGAATTTCGTGCAGCTGAAAAGGCCCTTCAGGAACAGCTCAAGCAGTTGGAATCGCTGAAGAACGATGCCGGGCTCAAGAAAGAAATCGAATTCGAAGAAAAGCTCCAGGGGCTGATGAAAACCTACGGCAAAGGCCTGAAAGACATCATCGCCATCCTCGATCCGAACCCGGGCAAATCCGGTTTGCAAGTGTCTGCCGCACCGAAAACCCGCCGCGCTCGCGTGGTCAAGGTTTATCACAACCCGCACACCGGTGAACTGATCGAAACCAAGGGCGGCAACCACCGCGGCCTGAAAGCCTGGAAGGAACAGTACGGTGCCGCCACCGTTGATTCCTGGTTGCGCGGTTAATCTTGCGTCAACAAACAAGCCCTGCTGTATGCAGGGCTTTTTTTTCGACAATATCTAACAAAAGCAACGGTTTCTGCCGGGCTAGTTGCGAAGCCGCTTTAACACCCACAAAACGTCCGCCTAAACATTTTGCGCCGGGATGTTGCCAGCGTAACCTGCGCTAAACTTTGTGCTTAATGCCTTCGGGTATCTAATACCCACCGGGCAGCGAACAGAGGCTTAAAGTTTCAAGCTGTTTCTCGCGGCGACTATTTCGTCGGCGCTTGCCTTATAAACCTCAGCCTGACCGGCGTAAGAAAGTACATAAGCCTTATCCGCCCCGACCGCAGCGACCAATGTTTGCGACAACACATGTCGGCCGTTTTCAGTGATCGTACAAGTGGTTTCCAGTGCATCCAGAGCGCCGAGCTTCGCCGGGTGCACCTTGTTGCAAACACTCTGATAACCGCCCTGGAAGAAGTCCTTCTGAATCGACTTGCGCATCTCCAGCAGAACGCCTGGCACATTGACCTGATGACCAGCTTCGACCTGGGACATGGTCAACTCCATCACCATGACCTGATTGCCATCGGCGTCGTTTTTCACCGCACGCTGGCGCGACACCTGAGGCGATGTTTCGGGCAACGCCTGGACTTCCCAACCCGCAGGCCAGGTGATGCTCGGCTGATCCGCCAGTGCCGGAACGGCCAGCAGCGACGAAAAAATCACAACGAACAGCGCTTTGAACGGTCGGATCATTACCAGAGACACCCGCAAATAGAGCGTGAAGTCTGAGGCCCGCCCATCCACAGAGCAAGCCGCGCTTTCGGTTTGGCGATGCCGGCCCGCATGCGTATCATTGCGCCCATTCACTCGCCCCATTGTTACGGAGGGCCTATGAGCCTGCACGAACTGAACACTTTCCCCGGCGTCACCGCCACTCCAGACAGCGCAACCCGCAACTTCGTCTTCAACCACACCATGCTGCGCGTGAAAGACATCAGCAAATCGCTGGACTTCTACACCCGCGTACTGGGTTTCTCGCTGGTCGAGAAGCGTGACTTCCCGGAAGCCGAATTCAGCCTGTACTTCCTCGCTCTGGTCGACAAGGCGCAGATCCCGGCCGACGCCGCTGCCCGCACTGAGTGGATGAAGTCGATTCCCGGCATCCTCGAACTGACCCACAACCACGGCACCGAAAACGACGCCGATTTCGCCTACCACAACGGCAACACCGACCCGCGCGGCTTCGGCCACATCTGCATCTCGGTGCCGGACATCGTTGCCGCGTGTGCGCGTTTTGAAGAACTGGGCTGCGACTTCCAGAAGCGTTTGACTGACGGCCGCATGAAAAGCCTGGCGTTCATCAAGGACCCGGATGGCTACTGGGTTGAAATCATTCAGCCTGCACCGCTGTCTGACGACACAAACCTCCTGCAGGCGTGAGCCTGCTCGCGATAGCGGTGTACCAGTCAATGAAATGTTGAATGCACTATCGCTATCGCGAGCAAGCTCACGCCTACAATTGAATATGCGTCAGGCATAAAAACCCATGATCGCTCATGGGTTTTTTCGTTTCAGCGGCTGACGTTTACGCTGGAGCCGACATACGGATCAAGTGATCGAACGCGCTGAGGGAAGCCTTGGCGCCCTCGCCCACTGCAATCACGATCTGCTTGTACGGCACGGTGGTCACGTCACCGGCAGCGAAGATACCCGGAATCGACGTTTCGCCACGATTGTCGACGATGATTTCACCACGCGGCGACAGCTCGATGGTGCCTTTGAGCCAGTCAGTGTTAGGCAGCAAGCCGATCTGCACGAAGATCCCTTCCAGCTCGACAGTGCGCAGCTCGTCGCTGTTGCGATCCTTGTAACGCAGGCCGTTGACCTTCTCGCCGTTACCGGTGACTTCCGTGGTTTGCGCACGGGTGATCACGGTGACGTTCGGCAGGCTGTGCAGTTTGCGTTGCAGGACAGCGTCGGCACGCAATTGCACGTCGAACTCCAGCAGTGTCACATGCGCCACGATACCGGCCAGGTCGATGGCCGCTTCAACGCCGGAGTTACCGCCGCCGATTACCGCCACGCGCTTGCCTTTGAACAGCGGGCCGTCGCAGTGCGGGCAGTACGCCACGCCTTTGTTGCGGTATTCCTGCTCGCCCGGCACGTTCATCTCACGCCAGCGCGCACCGGTCGCCAAAATCACGCTCTTGGCTTTGAGGGTCGCACCGCTGGCGAAGTGGACTTCGTGCAACTCGCCGTTCTTGCCCGGGATCAGCCTGTCGGCGCGTTGCAGGTTCATGATGTCGACGTCGTATTGCTTGACGTGTTCTTCCAGCGCAGTCGCCAGTTTCGGGCCTTCGGTTTCCTGCACGGAAATGAAGTTCTCGATGGCCATGGTGTCCAGCACCTGACCGCCGAAACGTTCAGCCGCGACACCGGTGCGAATGCCTTTACGCGCCGCATAGATAGCTGCCGAAGCACCGGCCGGGCCACCGCCGACCACCAGCACATCAAAGGCTTCTTTGGCGCTGATTTTCTCGGCCTGACGCTCGATGGCGCCGGTGTCGAGTTTGGCGAGGATTTCTTCCAGACCCATGCGGCCCTGACCGAAGTTCTCACCGTTGAGGTAGATGCTCGGCACGGCCATGATCTTGCGATCGTTGACTTCGTCCTGGAACAGCGCGCCGTCGATGGCGACGTGACGGATGTTCGGGTTCAGCACCGCCATCAGGTTCAGCGCCTGGACCACGTCCGGGCAGTTCTGGCACGACAGCGAGAAGTAAGTCTCGAAGTTGAACTCGCCCTTGAGCGAACGGATCTGTTCAATCACTTCGACACTGGCCTTCGATGGGTGGCCGCCGACTTGCAGCAGGGCCAGCACCAGGGAAGTGAATTCGTGGCCCATCGGGATGCCGGCGAAGCGCAGGCTGATGTCGGCACCCGGGCGGTTGATCGAGAACGACGGCTTGCGGGCATCGTTACCGTTGTCGATCAGGGTAATCTGGCTCGACAGACTGGCAACGTCTTTGAGCAATTCAAGCATTTCCCGGGATTTCGCACCGTCGTCGAGGGAAGCAACGATCTCGATCGGCTGGGTGACCCGTTCCAGGTACGATTTCAACTGGGCTTTAAGATTGGCGTCCAACATACGGGCGATCTCCTGTGTCTTTATTCGAGGCGAAAAAAAGCCCGAGCGAATCTCGCCCGGGCTTTTTTAATGGGCGGTGCAGCTTACTGAGGTAGGTGCGGAGTCCCGCCCTGTGTTGCGTGTCGCACAGACTTAGATCTTGCCGACCAGGTCCAGGGACGGAGCCAGAGTGGCCTCGCCTTCTTTCCACTTGGCTGGGCAGACTTCGCCTGGGTGAGCAGCAACGTACTGAGCAGCCTTGATCTTGCGCAGCAGCTCGGAAGCGTCACGGCCAACGCCGCCATCGTTCAGTTCAACGATTTTGATCTGGCCTTCAGGGTTGATCACGAAGGTGCCACGGTCAGCCAGGCCAGCTTCTTCGATCAGCACGTCGAAGTTGCGGGAGATGACGTGGGTCGGGTCGCCGATCATGGTGTATTCGATTTTGCCGATGGCTGGCGAAGTGTTGTGCCAGGCGGCGTGGGCAAAGTGGGTGTCGGTCGAAACGCTGTAGATTTCCACGCCCAGTTTCTGGAACGCAGCGTAGTTGTCGGCCAGGTCTTCCAGCTCGGTTGGGCAAACGAAGGTGAAGTCGGCTGGGTAGAAGAACACTACGGACCATTTGCCTTTCAGGTCAGCGTCCGAGACTTGTACGAAGTCGCCGTTTTTGAACGCGGTAGCTTTGAACGGTTTTACTTGGCTGTTGATGATAGGCATTGATGACTCTCCGTCAGGGTTGTGAATTCGATGGGTGAATCCTACCCACTCACTCGACGGATGGCTCATTGGCAAACCTGATGCTGCTGATTTGTTTTCGCTATTAGCTGACTGTATTAATAGAAGAAAACCATATCTAAGACGAAGCCGGGTTATCCGTAATCCGAGCCATCCCGTGGAAGGGGCTGGCTTCAACATAGCGCATGGCTGACTTCATATCCTTCCAGCCGACGTAACTCATCAGCGATTTCAGATCCCAGCCGCTTTGATGCGCCCACGTGGCAAAGCCCCGGCGCAGGGAGTGGCTGGTGTAGCGCTCGGCACTGATCCCGGCACGTTCCAGCGCCTGGCGCAGCAAGGGAATGACACTGTTGGCGTGCAAGCCCTCCTCGCTCAGATGGCCCCAGCGGTCGATGCCGCGAAACACCGGACCGCGCACCAGCGCCGCTTCGGTGATCCAGTCGATGTACGCCTGCACCGGACACAGCTTGAGCAGCGCCGGCGCCTGATAGGTCTGCCCGAGGTTTTCACGGTCGCCCTTGCTGCGTGGCAAATACAAGGTGATGCCACTGCCGGCGTGCGCCTGCACATGCTCGATCTGCAGACGGCACAGCTCATCGCTGCGAAAGCCGCGCCAGAAGCCCAGCAGAATCAGCGCCCGGTCGCGATAGGCCTTGAGCAGCTGCGGGCGATCCTGCTGCTGCCGGGCACTGCGCGCTTCCTGCTCCAGCCAGTCGACCACTTGTTGCAGGTCGTGCAGCTGCAGCGGTTCGGCCTGTTTTTCCTGCGCCGGGTGCAGCGCGCGAATGCCTTTGAACACCTTGCGCACCACCGGTGCCTTGGTCGGATCGGCAAACCCCTGGCTGTTGTGCCATTGCACCAATGCCGACAAACGCAGCTTCAGCGTATTGATCGACAACACCCCGGCATGCTCGACCAGGTAACGCGCAACGCTGTCAGCCGTCGCCGGCAGGAAGCCACCCCACTTCACTTCAAAGTGTTCGATTGCCGAGCGATAGCTGCGGCGGGTGTTGTCACGGGTGGCGGCTTGCAGATAGCGATCGATATCGCTCATGGGCAGTGTTCTCGCTGGCGTACTGATTCAAGGCTCAAAAAAGCAATTTAAGCACCTGACATTGGGTAATACCAGTATATCCCGCGTCTTTATAATCAATCATTTAACTTTATTTTCAGCGTGGTACACTGCGTACTTTGGTGGCATGTACCACAGCACGAAACGGTAGGAGTTCACATGGCCCGTGGCGGCGTAAATAAAGCGGTGGTCCAGATAGCGCGCACAGCGATTCTGGCCCGAGGCGAACACCCCAGCATCGATGCAGTACGCATCGAATTGGGCAACACCGGTTCGAAAACCACGATCCATCGCTACCTGAAAGAGCTGGACGACGGCAGTCAACCGGTCGAAGCGTCCGCAGAACCGATCAACGACGAGCTGACGGCACTGGTCTCGCGCCTTGCCCAGCGCCTGAAAGAACAAGCGCAAGAGCCCATCGAACACGCCCGTGAGCAGTTCGAGGAACAGCGCGAAACGTTGGAAGCGGAACTCAAGCAAGTACGCCAGGCACTCGAACAACTGGAGCAACAACACGACATTCAAGGCGCAGCGCTGGCCAAGGAGTCCGAGGCGCTGAACGAAACCCGCTCGATGCTGCAGACCGAACAGACGCGCAACGCCGGACTGAACCAGGCACTGGCCGACTTCGAGTTGCGCTTGCAGGACAAGGACGAGCAGATCCGCTCGCTGGAAGAAAAGCACCTGCATGCCCGCGACGCGCTGGAGCATTATCGCAATGCCACCAAAGAACAGCGCGAGCAGGAACAGGCTCGCCACGAAGGGCAGCTCCAGCAATTGCAGATGGAGCTGCGTCAGGCACAACAGAGTGCGCTGGTGCGTCAGGACGAAATCACCCAGCTGCACCGTGACAACGAACGCCTGCTCACCGAAAACCGTGGCACCCAGCGCGAACTGAGCCTGATGCAGGATCAGCTCAAGCACAGCAACCAGCGCCAGGATCAACTGCTGGAGCAAGCCAGCCGCGTCGACAGTGAACGCACCCTCCTCCAGGAACGCCTGCGCGTGGCCGTGCTGGAAAGTCAGACACTGAAACAGGATGCCGACGAACAGCGGCAGCTCAATCAGTCACTGGAAAAGGAATTGACCAAGACTCAGGCGAGCCTCGAAGACAGCCTGCGTCTGGCCGCTACCGTTGCGGCAGCGCCAGACACAGCCAAACCGAAGGACGCTTAAGCGCCAACCGGTGTACGCAGGGTGACGAACTCTTCGGCGGCCGTCGGGTGAACCCCGATCGTGTCGTCGAAGTCTCGCTTGGTGGCACCGGCCTTCAGTGCAATCGCCAGACCCTGGACGATTTCTCCGGCGTCCGGGCCGACCATGTGGCAGCCGAGCACTTTGTCGGTCTTGCCGTCGACCACCAGCTTCATCAGGGTTTTCTCCTGGCACTCGGTCAGGGTCAGCTTCATCGGCCGGAAGCGGCTCTCGAAAATCACCACCTCGTGACCCGCTTCCCGCGCCTCTTCTTCGGTCAGGCCAACCGTGCCGATGTTGGGCAGGCTGAACACCGCCGTCGGGATCATCTTGTAATCCACCGGCCGATATTGCTCAGGCTTGAACAGCCGACGCGCCACCGCCATGCCTTCGGCCAACGCCACCGGCGTCAGTTGCACACGCCCGATCACATCGCCCAGCGCCAGAATCGACGGCTCGCTGGTCTGGTATTGCTCGTCGACCTTGATGAAGCCCTTGTCGGTGAGCTGCACATCGGTGTTTTCCAGACCCAGGTTGTCCAGCATCGGACGGCGCCCCGTGGCGTAGAACACGCAGTCGGCGTCCAGCACGCGACCATCCTTGAGGGTCGCCTTCAGGCTGCCGTCAGGCTGTTTGTCGATGCGCGCGATGTCGGCGTTGAATTGCAGATCCATGCCGCGCTTGGTCAGTTCTTCCTGCAGATGCTTGCGCACCGAACCATCGAAACCACGCAGGAACAGATCACCGCGATACAGCAGCGTGGTGTTCGCGCCCAGGCCGTGGAAGATCCCGGCAAACTCGACAGCGATGTAACCGCCACCGACTACCAGCACACGTTTCGGCAGCTCTTTGAGGAAGAACGCCTGATTGGAACTGATCGCGTGCTCGTGCCCCGGAATCTCCGGGATCTGCGGCCAGCCACCAGTGGCGATCAGAATGTTCTTCGCGGTGAAGCGCTCACCGTTGACCTCGACCTCATGCGGGCCGACGATCTTCGCGTGCGCCTCATGCAAGGTCACGCCGCTGTTGACCAGCAGGTTGCGATAAATGCCGTTGAGGCGATTGATCTCGCGGTCCTTGTTGGCGATCAGGGTCGCCCAGTCGAAGTTCGCTTCACCCAGACTCCAGCCGAAACCGGACGACTGTTCGAAGTCTTCGGCGAAATGCGCGCCGTACACCAGCAGTTTTTTCGGCACGCAGCCGACGTTGACACAGGTACCGCCCAGATAACGGCTCTCGGCCACCGCCACTTTCGCGCCGAAACCGGCGGCAAAGCGCGCCGCGCGTACACCGCCGGAACCGGCACCAATCACATAAAGGTCAAAATCGTAGGCCATTGCTATCTCCTCGGCAGGCCATCAGCATACCCGCCGCGCTCCATTGGGCAAGCGCTGTGCGCAGCTTTTGAGCCTGATCGGCGATTCCGCGAAACATCTACAGATAATAATATTTCTCGTTTGACACTAAATCGCCGGGCTGCACCTCGTCTTTGAACCAACGGATTTTTCTCTCGAAGACAAGGAGTCGGCTGCGATGTTCGCGCCCATCACCCGTTCCATGACCCTCACTTTCGGCCTGTGCAGTGCAGCGTTGAGTCCCGAACTGCTGGCTGAAACCGACCCTGAAACAACACCGCAATCCGCCGCCCAGGCCCTGGAACTGGCCGCCACCAGCGTCAGCGCGCAAGGCTTGGGCGTCAACACCGAGAACACCGAGGCCTACACCACCGGCGCGATGAGCAGCGCAACGCGGATGAACCTGTCGATCAAGGAAACCCCGCAATCGGTGTCGGTGGTGACGCGTCAGCAAATGGACGATTTCAAACTCGGCACATTGTCCGAGGCGATGAGCCAGACCACCGGCATCGTGGTGCAGCACAACGACTCGGATCGGGTCAGCTATTCGGCACGCGGCTACTCGATCAACAATTTCCAGATCGACGGCATGCTGAACACCTTCAGCTACATGAAGTCCGACGCCGACACCATCATCTACGACCGGATCGAAGTGGTGCGCGGCGCGACCGGGCTGACCACCGGTGCGGGCGATCCCTCGGCGACGATCAACATGGTGCGCAAACGTCCGACCACGCAGCTGCAGGCATTGGCGGGTGTCAGCGGCGGCAGTTATGACGACTACTACAGCTACGTCGATGTCGGCGGCCCGCTGGCATTCGAGGGTCGCTTGCGCGGGCGCACGGTGCTGGCCTACCGCGACAGCCAGTCATTTCGCGACAAGTACGCGCTGCAACGGGAGGTCGGCTACGGCATCCTGGAAGCCGACCTGACCGACTCCACGGTACTGGCAGTCGGTTATGACTATCAGGACAAACAGGTTCAGGGCACCTCGTGGGGCACCGTGCCTTATTGGAACGCCGAGGGTGGCAAGGCCGGACTCGGCCGCTCGACCAACATGGCCACTTCCTGGAGTTCCTGGCCGCTGCGCGACAAGACTGCCTTCGCCACCCTCGACCAGCAGTTGGCGGGCGGTTGGCACCTGAAGGCCGCCTACACCCATCGCAAGAGTGACACCGAGGGCAAGATTTACTACGGCGGTGGCGGCTTCCCCGAGGCCGATCGCAGCGGCATGTCCGCCAACACCAGCCACATGGCCGGCGATCAAACCATGAAAGCCTACGACTTCAATGTATCGGGCCCCTACTCGCTGCTGGGGCGCGAGCACGAAATGATGTTCGGCTACGGCGAAGCCGAACGTCGTTCGGATGATCCTTACACCATCGCCGGCGCGGTGCCGGCCGGCTACGAAAACATCCGCGACTGGAAGTACATGGGCGATATCGGCAAATTCCCGGACACCGTGACCGGCCTCAGCGGCTTCAAGGATTACACCCGGCAAAAGGCCGGCTACCTGGCGACCCGGCTGAGCCTGACCGATGAACTGCATGTCGTGCTCGGCAGCCGCTATGGCAGCTGGAAAACGGCCAGCACCACCAACGCCTACGACGATAACCTGCAACTGAGCAGCGTCGACAAAAGCAGCCAGCAACACAACGACATGTGGACGCCCTACGCCGGCCTGCTGTATGACCTGACGCCGGAATACACCGTGTACGTCAGCTACACCGATATCTTCAAACCACAAACCAAGCGCGATGCCAGTCGCAAATACCTCGAGCCGGTAGTCGGCAGCAACTACGAGATTGGCCTCAAGGGCAGCCTGCTCGAAGAACGCCTGAACCTCTCCACGGCGCTGTTCTGGAGCAAGCAGGACAACGTCGCCGAACTGGACGATTCGGTGGCGCCGGACCCGGTCACCGGCGAGGAGTTTTTCAAATCCGGCGGCAAGGGCAACAAGGTCAACGGCTTCGAGGCAGAAGTTTCCGGCGAACTGCTCGACGGCTGGAACATGACCGCCGGCTACACCTACACCCACTCGGTCAACGGTGAAAAACAGCGTACCAACACCAACCAGCCGCTGAACATGTTCCGGGTGTCCACGGCCTATCGCCTGCCGGGCAACTGGCACGCACTGACCGTCGGTGGTGCGGTGAACTGGCAAAGCGATGTGTATGGCGCGTCCAACCGTCCGGTCGGTCGCGGCGCCAATGGCCGGATCATCACCGAACGCGCGCGGATCAATCAGGACGCCTACACCGTGGTCAAGCTGATGTCGCGCTATGAGTTCGACCAACACCTGTCGGCATCGCTGAACGTCGATAACCTGTTCGACAAGAAGTATTACGACAACGTCGGTTTCTACAACGGCGTGTACTGGGGCGACCCGCGCACGGTGACGCTGAGCCTGGACTGGAAGCTCTGACCCGACGGTTCGCAACCCTGCGCTCAAACCCTGGCGACGGTGTTAACCCCGAGTTAATTCGCGCCAGGGAGACTGCGCCCCGAGATCTGTTTCATGGACGAACGGCTCCCACGTTTTTCAGTAGGAGGCACCATGAACACCACCACCGCCATTCTCGCCGGGCTACTCGCCCTCGGTTCCGCCAGCGCCTTTGCCGAGGGCGGCGCCGAACGCATGCGGCATTACTACGACAACTTCCCGGTCCATAGCGCGCAGAGCGAGCAGCAGACCGAATCCAAAGCTGCGGAGCTAAAGGTTCCTAACGATCAGACCGCGCAAGTCACCGAGTCTTATCGCAACTGATTTATCGAGCAACCGATGGACCTCCGATGGCTCCGCTCTGGCCTTGGAGACGACAGTTGGGCGCCCCGTTTCGGGCGCCTTTTTTTATGCCTGCAGATCCTTGATCCAGAACAGCATGCGGCCATGCTCCGGATTGAACATCCCGGGGGCGAAACCGAATTTGCGGTAGGAACTCTGCGCCACCGCGTTGCCTTCGAGCACTTCCAGAGTGATCTTGCAGCAACCGCGCTGGCGGGAGATTTCCTCAACCTTGCGCAGCATTTTCTGGCTCAGGCCGAGGCCGCGAAACTTCGCCACCACCGCCACGTCGTGAACATTGACCAGCGGCTTGCAGGCAAACGTCGAGAAGCCTTCAAAGCAGTTCACCAGCCCTGCCGGCTCACCGCCGACGAACGCCAGCACACTGAATGCATGGGGCCGACGGGCCAGCTCTTCAGGCACACGACGCAGCAGTTCGGGGGCAAGCGACTCGCCGCCACCCATGGGATCTTCTGCGTAATGATTGAGCACGATGCCGATGGCTTCGGCGTGCAGTGGATTGGTGTAGCTGGCTTGCAACACAAGAATTTCTGCGGAATCCATTTCCATCCCCGATCATGACCCCGGCGCGCAAGGTGCGCGCCTGAAAGGCTGCTCGACCATAACGCGAGGCTGCTGTGGGCCACAACCCGACAAGCTCAAAAGATCGTCCGATAGCGAGTAACTCCAGGAGCTGCCGAAGGTTGCGATCTTTTGATTTTCAAACGTCAGTGCCCCCAGATCAGCTCTTCCGTCCAGCCCAGTTCGGCAAAGTCCTGAGCACGCAATCGGGCCTCGCCCGCGGGAAAGAACTCATCCAGCTGCGGCGGCTTTATCGAGGTTTCGCTGAGCATCGCGTGCACCTGGCCACGATGATGGATCTGGTGCTCGAACAGGTGCGAGAGCATACGCAGGCGACTGTCGTGCTGCGGCGTTTCCCGGGCGATGGTGACGATCCGCCCCAGTTCGGCATCGCGCAGTTGTTCGCAATAAGCGATCAGCCGACGGTCCACATGCGCCTGTTCCTCGCGCAGCGGTGCGGCCTCGGTGAACGGTTCATCACGGTTGAAAAACACATAGCAATCGGGATGCGGCTCGTCACCGCGCAACTCGCGTTCCAGCGCGTCGACGTAGAACCAGTCGCAGGTCAGGATGTGGTTGAGCGTGAGGCGGATGCTCGGAAAAAAGCTCACCCGTGGCGCCGCCAGAGCGTCAGCGTCGAGCTGGCCCCAGGCTTTGCCGAGGCGATGATTGGCCCACGCGTTCTGGTAGGCCATGGTCAGTAAATGATGAGACAGCGGCTGGCTCATGCTTGCGCCCTCTTCGCTCAGGATTCGGCAAAACGCTGCAACTGCATCTCTTGCAAACGGCTGAGGGTGCGCCGGAACGGGAACTCCAGATACCCCTCGGTATACAGCGCCTCCATCGGCACCTGAGCCTCGATGTACAGCGGGACTTTACGGTCGTAACACTCGTCCACCAATGCGATGAAGCGGCGCACACCGTCATCGTGTACCGACAGTTGCGGCAACTCACGGTCACCGGCCACCACCTGCGCCGAGCCGTCTTCGGTACCGCGGGCGATACGTCCTTCGCGCTTCTGTGCGCTGAGGTTCGGCACTTCGCTCAACAGAATAGACCGGTAGCGGTCACACAGCGCGATGAAGTCCATGGCGGCGAACGGTTGCTCGCAAAGCTCGGCATAGCGGCACCAGAGCACCGATTCGCTGGCCTGCACCACGTTCAATATCCGATGGCCGACGGGCACCGGTTCTGCACTGGCGGCTTGCCCGGCACAGAGTGACTGGAAGACCGGTTGCAGCGCACTGGCCTGTCCCGGCGTGGCGACAAAATAACGCTGCAGGCCCGCGCCCGGATGCAGGCGATGATCCTCGGCGCCATTCACCGCAACGACTTGCATGTGCGCCTTGATCGCGGCAATCGCCGGGACAAACCGCTCCCGGTTGAAACCATCGGCGTACAGCTCATCCGGCGGCAGGTTGGAGGTACAAACCACGACCACGCCTTCGTCGAACATCACCTGAAACAGGCGTCCGAGGATGATCGCGTCGCCAATATCGTTGACGAACAGTTCGTCAAAACACAGCACCCGCACTTCGGCCGCCAGCTCTTTGGCCAGCACCCGCAGCGGATCAGCGGTCCCGGTCAGCTGGAACGAGCGCTGATGCACCCAGCCCATGAAGTGATGAAAGTGCTGACGCCGGGCTGGCACCCGCAGGCTCTGATAGAACTGATCCATCAACCAGGTCTTGCCGCGCCCGACCGGGCCCCACAAGTACACGCCGGTGACCGACCGGGCACCGGCGTGCAAGGCTTCATGGCATTTTTGCAGCGCCCAGACCGCATGTTCCTGAGCTTCATCCTGGATGAAACCCTTGTGCTCGATCGCGTGTTGCCAGGCGCTTAGGGGGGAGTCGAAAGTCATGCGCGGCAGTATGCCACGAAGCCTGTAGGGAAACGCCCCTCCCTGTAGGAGCTGTCGAGTGCAGCGAGGCTGCGATCTTTTGACTTTGTTTTTTAAGATCAAGATCAAAAGATCGCAGCCTTCGGCAGCTCCTACACCAGCCTCCTGTTGGAACTGCCGAAGGCTGCGATCTTTTGATTTCAAGGAAAATCCTTTCCAGCCCAATAAAACCTGACCTTTCAGGCAGTTTTTGCTCGTTGCCCTTGCCGCCCGCTTCCGGCATCCTGCGCCTCCATTTTCTGACCCGGCCCCGCCTCGCGGCGCGCAAAACACCATGACCGCCTCTGAAAAAGTCCCGCGCAACAACGATCTGATCTACGGCCTCAACGACCGTCCGCACCTGACCGCCACCGTATTCGCCGCGCTGCAACACGTGCTGGCCAGCTTCGTCGGCATCATTACCCCGACCCTGATCATGGGCGGCGCCCTGGGCCTGCAAAGTGAAATTCCCTACCTGATCAGCATGGCGCTGTTCGTCTCCGGCCTGGGCACTTTCGTCCAGGCGCGGCGTTTCGGCCCGGTCGGCTCCGGTCTGCTGTGTCTGCAAGGCACCAGTTTCTCCTTTATCAGCGTGATTCTCAGCGCCGGTTTCATGGTCAAGGCCCGAGGCGGCGGCACCGATGAAATCCTCTCGACGATCTTCGGTGTGTGCTTTTTCGCCGCGTTCATCGAAGTGGTGCTGAGCCAGTTCATCGGCAAACTGCGGATGCTGATCACCCCGGTGGTCACAGGCACCATCATCACCCTGATGGGCCTGTCGCTGATCAAAGTGGCGATGACCGACATCGCCGGCGGCTTTGGTGCTGCCGATCTGGGCGCCGCCAGCCATGTGTTTCTCGCGGCGCTGGTGCTGGGCACCATCGTCGTGTTGAACCGGGTCGATGTGCCGTTTCTGCGTCTGGGCGCCATCGTCATTGGCCTGACCCTTGGCTACGTGGTCGCGTGGCTGATGGGCACCGTGGATTTCGCCAACCTGCCCGAGGTGCCGCTGGTCAGCGTGCCGGTGCCGTTCAAGTACGGCTTCAACTTCGACTGGGTAGCGTTCGTGCCAGTGGCGGTAATCTTCCTGGTATCGCCGCTGGAAGCGGCCGGTGACCTGACGGCCAACTCGATGATCTCCCGGCAACCGGTGAAAGGCCCGCTGTACATCCGCCGGATCAAGTCCGGTCTGCTCGCCGACGGCCTCAACTCGGCCATGGCGGCGGTGTTCAACAGCATGCCGATGGTGACGTTTGCGCAGAACAACGGCGTGATCCAGCTGACCGGCGTCGCCAGCCGCTACGTGGCGTTCTTCATCGCTGGCCTGCTGGTGTTGCTGGGGCTGTTCCCGATGATCGGCGCGGTGCTGCAACTGATGCCCAAACCGGTGCTCGGTGGTGCCGAACTGGTGATGTTCGGCACCGTGGCCGTGGCCGGGATCAAGATCCTCGCCGAGGCCGGGTTGCATCGGCGCAACATGCTGATTGTGGCGATTTCAGTCGGCATGGGCCTGGGCATCGCCGCCGTGCCGGAAGTACTGCGCGAGTTGCCGCAAGCGCTGCGCAACATCTTCGAATCGCCGATCACCGTCGGTGCGTTGTGCGCTATCGTGCTGAATATCTTCCTGCCGGAAGAGTTCATGGAGCTTGAGGAAGACGATTTCGATCCGGAAGCGTCGATTCTGCAGGTCATGGAAAACCCCGATCTGCCGGCCAAAGCTGAACCTGCATCCGCAGCGGCGGTCGCACAGTTGAACCGCTGACGCTGCGCCTTGAACAAAGGGCTGAGCCGGCAACGGTTCAGCCCTTTTTCGTTGAGAGACTGTTTATGCGCCGCGTCCACGCCGTCATCCTGTCCCTGCTGCTGTTGTCCCTGAGCGCCTGCGCGCTGTTCCCCAACCGTGACCCGGTAAACGTCAACGTGGTCGGCATCGAACCGTTGCCAAGCCAGGACCTGGAAGTGCGCTTCGCGATCAAGTTGCGGGTGCAGAACCCCAATGAGACGGCCATCGATTACAACGGCATCGCCCTGGATCTGGAGGTCAATGGCCGACCCTTGGCCTCGGGCGTCAGTGATCAGATCGGTTCGATTCCGCGTTTCTCGGAAACCGTGGTCAGCGTGCCGGTGAGCGTTTCCGCGTTCTCGGTGCTGCGCCAGACGCTGGGCCTGAGCCAGACGCAAACCCTCGATAACCTGCCCTACGTACTGCGCGGTAAACTGGCAGGCGGCTTGTTTGGCACCCTGCGTTTTGTCGACAGTGGCAAGCTCAGTCTGCCGCGAGCGAGCAGCGCCACCTGGTGAGATTCATGACACGTGTTTGACCGGGTCAATCACCTGCGTCACCCAGTGCTCCGAGCCTTCCACATGCCAGTTGACCCACAGTCGGTCCTTGTCGCTCTTGTCCTTTTCGTCCGGCTCGATGGCCAGCCAGTTGCGCGCCGCAATCAGATATCGCCCGCGAGCCCCAAGCGGCAGCATGGTGCCGGTAATTGCATAATCGATCTGCTCCTGGCCGGCGCCCAGGGTTTCGAGAAAATACACCGCCAGTGCCGGCGGCGATGGATGCACGACGCCGGTCGAAATCAATTGATAGATCGTGCCTGCGCCATCAACGCCATGTTGCGTCAGCTTCGACTCGATCACACATGCTCCGGCCACGTGCACATCACCGGACAACAGAGTGACTTTGCACCGCTGCCGACTGGCGAAGTCGAGTAACCGCATGATCAGCCGTTTGCGCTCGTCGCGGTGCGGCAGACTGCGCCAGTGATCGCGCAAATCATCTTCCAGTTCCTGCCGCCCCGGCACCAGATCCAGAGCCTTTTCCGCTGCCTGCAAATCCAGGTACCCCACCGGAATACTCGACATCACCAGCAAATGTCGATGGTTCTTGAGTTGATCCAGCCAGTTGTAGAGGGCCGTCCAACTGGTCGCTGAAATGATCCGGGTCTTCTGAAAGACCGGTTTCGTCAGATCGGGCGCGCGTTCGCTGCGCAGATCCGGCACCAGCAATGCCAGGTCGCCCAGACCGGTAAACCCCAGATGGAAGCCGTCGGCCGTGCCTGCGATCGCACAGGGGTGAACATCACCGGGAGTAGCCTGGCTCGGAGCGGGCTGGATCAATTGCTGCTGGAAAATCCTGAAGTAGCGCTTGGCCGTGGCAAACAATCCCTGAAACACCGGACAGCCATGCAATCCCTCATCATAGGAACCCCAGCCATCAATAATGTCGTGGTCGTCCCACATCATGATGGTCGGAATCGCGCTGAACATTCTGGCGACTTCGGGCTGCTTCCAGCGCTCTAGATACAGACGACTGAAAAAGCTGTCGAGCTCGCTTTCGATGGTTTTGCTGTAGACCGCCTTCTCGCGTTCGGCAAAGGATCTGGCAAACCAGGCTTTCATCGAAGGGACAGTCAGGCGCATCTCATCGCTGTAAATCTGATCGCCTCCCATCAACAGCAAATGGTAGGGCTGATGCTGGTGTGCGCCCCACATGTCGTCCCAGCGCTCATTGTTGCGATCAACCTTCTCCATGTCCTTGGGATCGGAGAAGCCGTTGCAGGAGACATACGCCATGCGCGGCGACTGCCCACTGGGCGGAACGACAAAATTGGCCTGTTGGCCAGCGATCTCGACGGTATACGTCGTCGCGACCTTGGCTTGCTTGATGCTGAAATCCACGCGCCACACCCGCTGCTTGGGGGCCAGCAGCGGGATATCCGCCAACGCCAGCGGTTTGGACGCCGTCACGCCGCTGGGTGGCGTTACACCGGGTTGCGGATCACCGAGGGGTTGAACCACCAAGGCTGAGAGTGAGTAGACGTTTTTGGCAGTTCCGCGAAATTGCAGAATGGGTCCAAGTAGCACGCTCATGGTTCGTCCTGATCCGTCGTGAGGGTGGGATTCGTACGATCAGCCTAGTCGAGAATCGCCAACTCACCGCCCTCGCCCACGCCGACGTCTCAAGCGGTGAAACGCACGCCCGGCCTGGCGCGTTCGTCAACGGACAACTCAAACACATCCGGCCGCGCATAGTGGCCGACCACATCGTAGTCATACCGCGCCCGAACCAATTCGTCGGTATCGATTTGCGCCGTGAGCAATCCTGCCTCCCCACGCAATGGCCCGGCCAGCACATCGCCCATCGGCCCGACAATCACGCTGCCACCGGCAATCAACGGCCGATCCGCCGGCCAGTTGGCAATCTCCACCCCCAGCTCATTCGGCGAGGCCTGGACCTGGCAGGCACTGACCACAAAGCAGCGGCCCTCATGGGCGATGTGACGCATGCTGACCTGCCACATCTCACGCTCGTCCACCGTCGGTGCACACCAGACTTCAATGCCCTTGGCGTACATCGCCGTGCGCAGCAGCGGCATCATGTTTTCCCAGCAGACCACGGCGCCGAGCCTGCCGACCTGAGTGTCGAGCACCGGCAGCGTCGAGCCATCGCCTTTGCCCCAGATCAGCCGTTCGGTGCCGGTCGGCATCAGTTTGCGGTGCTTGGCCACCAGTCCCGCCTGTGGATCGAAATACAGCGCGGTGCAATACAGCGTGCTGCCGGCGCGTTCGATCACGCCGATCACCAGATTGGCCCCGGTGCGCGCTGACAAACCGGCCAACGCCTCGGTTTCGGCCCCCGGCACATCGATGGCGTTGGCGAAGTAACGGGCATAGGCCTCGCGGCCCTCGGGCAAGCGATAGCCCAACTGGGTACCAAAGCCTTCGCCTTTCGGGTAACCACCGAGCAACGCTTCAGGCATCACCACCAACGCCGCGCCGGACTCGCTGATCGCGCCTTCCCAGCTCAGAATCTGTTCCAGGGTTTCACCTTTGCCACCGGGCAAGGCACCGATCTGCAGGGCAGCAACAATTGATTTGGGCATCGCGTTCACTCCATCGGGTTCAAGTGTTGCCGATTCTGCGGCGGCGACGGATCATGAATAAAGACCGAATCACTGCTGAATGATATGAACCATATGAATATCGCCACGATTGACCTCAACCTGCTGAAAGTCTTCGAAGCCTTGCATGAAGAGTCCAGCGCCAGCCGTGCGGCGCTGCGGCTGGGCGTGACGCAATCGGCGGTCAGCGCGGCGTTGCGCCGGTTGCGTGAGGTGTATGGCGACCAGTTGTTCGTGCGTACCGGTCGCGGACTGGCGCCGACGCTCAAGGCCAATCAACTGAAACCGGTGGTCAGCGAGGCGCTGAACAAATGTCGACAAAGTCTGGCGATGGTTGACCCGACGGCGCATCACTACGAAGGCCGCTCGGTGACGGTGGGCCTGTCAGATGATTTCGAGATCGCTTATGGCCGGCGCCTGATCGAAGAAATCGCCCGCCGCGCGCCCAAGCTGCGGCTGATCTTCCGTCAGACCCACAGCCAGATCGTCGCCCGCGCCCTGATGGAGCGCAGCATTGACCTGGCGATCACCGCCGGCGGCTTTGCCGAACGCCTGCTCAGCCGGCAGGTGCTGGGCGAAGGGGATTATGCGTGTCTGGTCGACCCGGGTAGCCTGACCGCCGGGCAACAGTCGATCGACTTGCAGGAGTTTGTTTCCCGTGAACACATTCTGGTGTCCTCGGGAGGCTTTATCGGCATCACCGATGAGGGTCTGGCGGCGCTGGGCCTGAGTCGCCGGGTCTGCGCTTCGACCACGCATTTTGCGGCGCTGCCGCATCTGCTCAAGGGCAGCGGCGCGGTGGCAACGATCCCGACGCATGCCGCCCAAGCCATCGCGGCCCTCAGCGGACTGGTGCTGCTGCCCTGCCCGCTGGCCTTGCCGCGTTACCCGGTCGAACTGGGCTGGCGCACCAGCACGCAGATCGATCCGATGGTGATCAAGGTACGCGAGGCGATTGTGGCGGCGTTCAACACGCCGTAAGCGCGTTTACTTGTTGGCCGCCATCAGCCGGTTGACTTCACTGCGCACCATGTTGGCGAATTCCGGCGGGGACATGCCATCGAGCTCGGCGCGCACCCACTCGGCCCATTTGCCCTTGCGCTTGCCGCGTTCGCCAAACAACCGCGCGGCTTCGCCTTTGGCTTTGCCCAGATTGTTCTGCCAGAGTTCGAACAGACGGGATTTCTCGTCTTCCAGCGCTGCGCGCTCGGCGAGGGGTTTGTCGGCCAGATTGAAACTCATGGGGAAATACCTGCTGCGTAAAATGGCGACATCTTACACGCTCGACGGAAATCTCCTGCGCAGGTTTTTCTTTCGCACCTAAAATCAGTGCAACTTTTCGAACAGCGCCACACTCCATTGATCACTGTTCATTCATCTGCAAGGAGTCACCCAATGGCCCGCAAATCCACCGTGCAAGCCGCCGAAGACCAAATCAAGGATCAGGCGTTCAGCGAACTTCAGGCTCTGATCGAAGAGTCCGACAAACTGCTCAAGAGCAGCGCCTCTCTGGTCGGCGAAGAAGCGGAGAGCCTGCGCGGGCAAATCGCGCTGAAGCTGCAGCAGGCACTGGATTCGGTGTCCAGCGTGCGCGACCGCACCAAACCCGCGGTCGATGCCACTGAAAACTACATCGGTGGCCACCCGTGGCAGACCGTCGCGATCTCCGCCGGTTTTGGCCTGGTGGTCGGCTTGTTACTCGGTCGTCGTTAATCGACGTTTGTCAGATCGCATTGTTTAAGTCCTGACAATAAAACTGTGGCGAGGGAGCTTGCTCCCGCTGGACTGCGCAGCAGTCCCCCTATTCTCAAGTCGACATAGGGGGCCGCTGCGCAACCCGGCGGGAGCAAGCTCCCTCGCCACATTTGTTATCTGACAATTATTCCCCGGCCAGCTCGCGCAACTGCCCCAGCGTTTGTTCATCGAGCACGATACCCTCGGCCAGCGACCTGGCGCGCTGCAAATGTCGACGATCGCCCGGCAAGCGCTTGAGCCCGACACCGTGCATCTGGCGCACCAGCTCCTGGCTGCGCTCGGCGAAACTCTGCCCGGCGGCCTTGCTCGGATCGATGACGATCAGCAACTGCCCGGTCCACGGGGTTTTGGCGCCGGGGTGATTCGACCAGTCGAACTCAAAGGAAAAGTTGCCGCCCGTGAGCGCAGCGGCCAGCAACTCGACCATCATCGACAGCGCCGAACCTTTGTGCCCGCCAAACGGCAGCAGCGCACCGCCTTCGAGAATGGCTTTCGGGTCCTGGGTCGCCTGGCCGAGGCTGTCCACGCCCATTCCGGCTGGCAGGCGTTCGCCCTGGCGCGCGGCAATCTGCACATCGCCATGGGCGATCGCGCTGGTGGCCAGATCGAAGACAATCGGCGCGCCACCGGCCCGCGGCGCGGCAAAGGCGATGGGGTTGGTGCCGAACAATGGCCGGTCGGCGCCATGGGGCACCACGCAGGTCATGCTGTTGACCACGCTCAACGCCACCAGCCCTTCCTCGGCGAAAGGTTCGACGTCCGGCCACAGGGCGGCGAAGTGATGCGAATTGCGGATCGCCAGCACGGCAATCCCGGCGTTGCGCGCCTTCTCCACCAACAGCGGCCGGGCGGCAGCCAGCGCCGGCTGGGCGAAACCGTTGCCGGCATCGACCCGCACAAAACCGGGCGCGACGTCCTCGACTTGTGGCACCGCCTGACCGTTGACCCAACCGCTCTTGAGGGTCGACACATAACCGGGTATCCGGAACACACCGTGGCTGTGCGCACCGTCACGCTCGGCCCCGGCACAGTTGGCGGCCAGTGAACGGGCGACGTCGGCGGAGGTACCGTGCCGCAGGAAAATCGTTTCAAGCAGTTGCGTCAGCGCCTCGAGTGATAACGATGGCGAGACAGCAGAGGACACATGATCGTTTGGCGCAGACATCTGAAGCTCCAGACTAATTATTGGAGGGAACAACAGCGTATGAACGACTTGCCTGACGATTAACCACGTCAGCCCCGGGTGCTGTCAACCGTTCAGGTGATCGGCATGCGTTGCCCGGCACATTCTGCGGCCTTGTGTGCGGTAACCCTGTACCACCCTCGCCTGCTCTGTGGTTTCTAGTCTGTCGTCTCCTTCCACCGGCGCCTTGACCCGCGCCCCGATAGAGACCCGACAATGTCTGCGTCAGTCACCCCACTGCTGTTCCCGCAGTTTCTGCATGCTCCCGGATTGTGGAGATCACTGGGCACCTCCCATGGTCTGTCGATCAAGGATTTCGACTGGTTGGCCCATGTGCAACTGGCAACCGACTCGCTGCGTCGCCAGCAGACGCCCCCGATGCTGGCCCACCGTGTGCTGCTGAACACCGAAGACCCGCCGGCCATCACCCTGGCAGGCTGTTTCATCCTCAGCAGCACCCCCGACGATCAAGCGTTTCTGCTCTATACGCCCTTCGACGGACTGAAGAAGTTCGACAGCCTCGCCAACTTGACCCGACACCTCGAACAACGTCTTGCCGAGGCGCAAGAAGATGATCGCTTGCTGGCCTTGCTCGCCATCTCGCAACGCAAGCATCTGGTGGAGAAGCGCGGCATCAGCGTGACCTTCCAGCTCATCGAGGGCGATGTATTCGCCGATCAGCAAGCCAGCATCAGGCACTGCCAGCAACTCAACGCCCAGGCCATGCTCGACGAATTGCGGCACCTGCCCGAGCTCGACGCCTTGCTCGAAGAGCTGCTCAAAGACCAACTCGCCCCCAGCATGCCCGGGGTGAATCAGGCCCAGACCCGGGTCAACTTCTACGCGGCCGTGTCGCCAGACGATGAACCGGCGCAAGCCAGCAGCGCGGGGCGCAGGCTTGAAGCAATGACGCTCGGCCATGCCGTGCTGTTGCACTATCGCTATTCGGGTTGGCCCGGCGCGCAGACACGCACCTACTCACACCCGCACAAACCATCGCTGGCCACAGACCATGAGCATTGGGAAGCGGCGGTGAAAAGCGTGTCGAGCAAACTGCTCGCGCTGTTGTACCAGCGCATGGAAGTTTACTGGAACGGCGCTGGCGCCGACGGCAGCGCACGCCGGGCGTTTTTCAGTCAGGTGCTGCTCGAACAGGCCCGGGCCGACATCCTGCTCAAGCGCGAGGCCGAGATCATCGACGCCAACAAATGCGACAACCTGTTGGCGTGGATCGATCCGCGAGGCGCGTCCGCCCGCCAGGGGACGCTGGAAACCGTGCACCTGTGGCAATACCAGCCTAATCAGGTCGAGCTGGCCGGCTCGCTCATGCTCAGTCACACCGATGCCTGCCTGTACACACCCACCCAGGGGTTGCAGGTACTCAAGGATTACAAGGATCTCAAGGATACGCTGCTCAGCAAACTCAGCACCGCCGGACATGATGATGAGCTCTATGGCCTGTTGAACCTTGACGAGCGCCAGCGTTTCATCGCGTTCGAGCAGCCGCATGTCTCGGGTCAGTCGATCGGCGGTAAGGTTTTCAAGGCGCTGCTGGAAACCATCGTCACCAAACAACGCAAGAACATCGAGTATGTCCTGCAGGTGTTCCGCCATAGCGATAGCGCCACCAACGTTGCAGCGCTGTTCGACAAGGC
Organism: Pseudomonas serboccidentalis; assembly: GCF_028830055.1. Lineage (NCBI taxonomy): Bacteria > Pseudomonadati > Pseudomonadota > Gammaproteobacteria > Pseudomonadales > Pseudomonadaceae > Pseudomonas > Pseudomonas serboccidentalis. The sequence goes on along the minus strand of NZ_CP101655.1, from coordinate 5,586,399 downwards.
GCTGGATATTCGCTCGATGCTCCACGAACGGCTGCTCAAACTCGATACCGGGGGACGCTGGAGTACCCGCCTGGCCATCACCGGCAGCCAACTGCCCTCGATGCTGCTGGCGGATGTCGCGGCTGTCCAGGTCAAGGTGTTCAGCAGTGTCCTGCCCGAGGTTGCCGAAGCATTTGCGGCGCAACCGCTCGCCTCCCTCGCGCAACAGCGCAGCTATTTACAGAGCCTCCAGGCCAAACTGGCACATTCGTTGTTTGTCGGGCTCACCGGTGAGGCGCGGTTACGTGTCCTCAACGGCAGCCAGCGGCGCGCGGATCAAGCGATCGTCGACACGGTATTCAACCCCGATCGGCCGGAACACCTGCGCCGCAAAGGGCTCAACGGTTTCCGGCCGGACGCCTGGTCGCTGACGCTTCAGTGCGCCGGACAGGACACTGAATTGCCGTTGGCCCACTGCGTTTTACTGACCGAACGCGGCGGTCTGGACGCGCAACATTCCGGCCGCACCGTATTGTGGACACCGGCCATGGGCCTGGAGGTGTTCGCGTCCATCGACAGTGCCCGGCAGGGGCTGAATCAACGTCTGCTCGACCCCGTAAAACGCCTGGCATTGCTGGAAAACCTCTCCCCGCTCAGCACCGGATTTCATCAGCGCTATGCGCTGGGTCCACTGCGCCTGATCAGCGACAACGTGCTGCACAACCGCACGCAATCGGCCATCGAGCAGTTTCTTCAACATTGCGAACAGGTGCGCAGCCTGAAGCTGGCAAAAACCCGCGAGGATCAGGCCCTCAAGGCCCTGAGTGGACAGATGATCAATGTCAATCTGCAGCGAGCCACTGCGCTCGCCAGGGCACTCAACTGGCAACAGACGCTGCCCGCCTGGCTGGGCATGGCCACACTCGACGAGCAGCAATTGCACCTGGAGTTGCTTGAACAATGGCGTCACAGCGTCGTCGACGGCAAGGATTACCTTCAGGGGCTGCCAACCTTGCGTGAACACATTCAGCGCCGTCTCAAAACGCTGCTGAACGAGCGCTACCTGGCACCGGACCTTGACCCGGAACACATCGAGATCACTCCGCTTCTGGCGTTGGCCGGTCCGGCCGTGAACCTGATCGACTTCGCGCTGAACCACGCGCACATCGCCAGGCAAACTCGCTTTGCAGTCGCGTCAAGCAGCACGCACAAGCTGCCGGCCGGATTCGACCAGCAAGCCGTACGCAGCCTGCTGCAGTCCCTGGATATCGCGGGATTCGCCGAGAAGATCAATACCACCCTGACCGGCGATGACGCCAACGCGGCCCAGCGCAAGCAACGCTTCATCCGCCAGTTGCCCTGGCAACTGCTGCAACACGCCCACCAGTTGAAACTGCAACAACGGCTTTCCGGCAAGGCGTTCGACCTGCTGACGCAGGTTCTGGACATGCCCGATGCGCTCGCCCGTGCATCGGTAGCGGGTGCCAATGCCATGATCAGGCAGGTGAAGTTGATCAAGACTGCGGGGGCTACGGCGGTCAACGCGCTGGGCCTGTATCTGATCGGGCCGGTGTCCGGTCAACCCGGGCCACAGGTGCTCTATTCGCCGTATCACGGGGAGCGAGTCTTCAGCGAATTCGAAAACGACGCCGCTGTCATCGCGGCCTTCAACCTGCCCGGGGCGTTGCAAGACCTGTTGCTGCGGCGCCTGCCTGAGGATCAACAATCGATCTTTGGCGCCTTGTTCAAGGCCAGCATCGGCCAGACCAGCGAAATGCAGCTGGCGCTGCCGTCCATCGCCGGCAATGCGCTGGAGCATTTTTTCAAAGACAATCTGGCGCTGCTCTCGCGCCTGCTGCACAGCTATGCAATACCCGCTGCGCAGGCGGACTGGGAAGCGGCGAAAAAACTGTTCAGCTCCGCCATCAAGCCAATCACCGGCGTGCTGCCGGGCAAACTGGCCTATGTGCAATTTCTCTGGCAAAGCTACAAGGACTTCCTCGCCTCCGCCGAAGCGCTGCAGGATCATCACTGGACGCGCGCACTGGCCTCGTTCATTGCCGGCGGCGTGGAGATGGTCTCGCTCGGTCGGTTGTCACTGGAATCAACGCTGGCGCCCTCGGACGTTGCGCCTGCGCAATCAGCGGTTGCGCCACCGATCAGTGCACCTCACTGGGCGCAGATCAAAGCCACAGCTCCTGACCGGACGACCTTACAGCCGTTCGAAACAACGACCATCGCCTTGAAAGACTTGACCCCGAATCCGGCCGAAGGCACCTATCAGGACCTTGCAGACAAAACCCGCTACGCCGCGATTGCCGGCAAGGTCTATCCGGTGGAGCGGCCGGGGGCGGTCTGGCGCATCAAGGGCACCGATCAGGCCGGGCCGGTGTTGCAGCACACCGCCTCCGGGCAACTGGTTATCGACCTGGATCGGCACACCGTGCACTTGGGCAAGGTGCTGTCGACACTGCACAACCGCTATACGAACGACCGGGATACCCGGCTCTGCCTGAACATCGAAGCCCAAGGCATGACCGAGATCCGCGCCAGGCACCCGGAAAAAGCCCGAATCCTCATGCATACAGTCGATCTGGCCCGCTACTACGCCTTCAACAGCCTGCACAACATGGCCCAACTCAGAAACCATGCCCCAGGCACCCGGCTGGATACCTTCCTCAAGGCGTTTTTTGATGTGCCGAGAATCGACGCCGACGTGCTTGCGAAAATAAAACAGGCCATCGTGCCAATCTGCAATGCGCTGGTGGACCCCACCGAGGATCTGATGAACACCGAGCGTTTCGTCGTTGGCTCGAACAGATCACGGCAGACCGGACTGATTGCCTTCGTGCTGGAGGACGACTTGCGCCGAAAGGTGCATTTCACCGAGAACTTCTTCAACCAGGGGCTCGACTGGTACAGCGACGGTCTGACCGAACCGTTCGATGTTCAGGGCCATGCCCAGGCATCGACGCTGATCCACGAATTCGCGCATCAGTTTGCCAAGGCCGTGGATATTGCGTCGCTGGAGGCCCGGCGTCCGTTTACCGATCTGATTTCGACGATTACCGGTTATGGAGCAGCGTTGAAAGAAACCCAGAAAAGTTTTCAACGTGAAGCACTGTCACTCGCCACCCCCCACGAGGAACTGTTTGCCGCCTGGAACCACGAACTGAGCGAATGGATCAGCATGGATTCCATTCCCGGGATGACGCATGTCGGCAAGGAAATTCTCAAGATCACCGCCTGCCCGAACATCGAGGCTGCGCGGCGGGCATTCCTGAACCCGCACAATCCTGCCGCACGCATCGATACGATCCTGCGCAATGCCGACTCGATTGCCTTTCTGATCTGTGAAATGGGCCGACAGCTCGACCCGGTCACCCAGCCTGCGGAGGGACTGAACTGAGCGGCAAAAAAAAGCGCAGGCCCCAAGGCCTGCGCATCCGCTTGCGGTGTATCAATGTCAGTCTTTCTGATCGCGCAGGATGTTGCCGGAAGCGCCATCAATGCGGAACTCGTACACCACGCCATCCGCCTTGCGACCCTCGCCTTTCCAGTAACCGGCGTTGTCTGCCTCGATCTCATACACCTCGACATAACCGGCCTTGGTCTTGACGATCTCGATTGCCTTCTCGATGGTCACCCAGCCTGCGCCTGGCCGGTCAGCCATGGCGGTACCTGCGCTGAGCAGGGCGGCGGTGGCAACAACAGCGGCAAAGGTTTTTTTGATCATTTTTTCACTCCGTTTGTGGATGATGTTCGTCAGACGTCCTGTTTTTTGGGCGTCAGACGGAAAAATAAGTTCCACGTTGATGGGCAATTGCCATGACGGATGTTCTCGGCGCCTTGCCGAGAAGGTTAGAATGCAGCAAATCAGGACGAGTCAATGACCCAAGAATCCCTCTCGGAAGCCGAATACGATGCGATCACCGATGCCGCCGCGCACTGGTGCATGCGTCTGCACGCTGTTGACTGCTCCGCCGAGGAGCGTCTGGCTTTCGAGCAATGGCGCGACGCGCATCCGCTGCATGCCTTCGAATACGAAGCCATGCTGGAAATCTGGGGCGTTGCTGAACATTTGCCGCGTCCACAACCGATCCCGAACGTGCCACTGAACAAACCGGCCCCGGCCTGGCGTCGTTACGCAATGGCCGCCAGCGTCTGTGCTCTGGCCCTGCCCTTGGCGGCCTACAGCGGATGGCATCTGGGCTGGCTGCCCAACAGCTACCAGCATTTTGAAGCCAGCGATAATGTCCGTCAGGTCACCCTGAGCGATGGCAGCCAGATCGAGCTCAACCTCAACACTGAGCTGACCTTCAGCAATTACAAGGACGAGCGCCGGGTCACCCTGAAAAAAGGTGAAGCCTTTTTCGAGGTCAGCCACGATCTCTCCCACCCCTTCGTGGTCCGGGCGGCCGAAGGCAAGATCCGCGTGACCGGCACCCGTTTCAATGTCTGGCGCTATGAAGATCAAGTGCGGGTCAACCTGATCGAAGGCTCGGTCCTGGTCACCAGCAACGCTGCACTGCCGGGTGATGGTTTGCGTTTGGGGCCGGCGATGCAGGCGCAGTACAGGCATGGCGATTACATGCCACAGATCAGCCAGACCTACCCCAACGACAACGCCCTGGCCTGGCGCAGCGGCAAACTGGTGCTGGACAATCTGGCGTTGAACGAAGCCCTGCCCCTGATCAACCGTTACCTGAGCAAGCCGCTGAAACTCGCGGACGCCAGCACCGGAGCGATCCGCGTCGGCGGCGTCTACAACATCAAAGAGCTCGGCGGCCTCGTCAACACCCTGCCCAAGGTGCTGCCGGTCTACCTGACCCGCAACACCGAAGGTGATCCCGTCATCAACTCGATGCCCCGCCAGCCGCCGAAAACCTGAAGCCTGGCAATAAAAAAAGCCGCTGCCCCTTGTTCAGGGGGCAGCGGCTTTTTCGTTCAGGCCGCGCTCAATCGTTTATTGCGCCACTACCTTTGTCGGCTGCTCAGAGGCCTCGCGAATCGCCTGCACCTGATAGTGCGGATCGGCGGTAATCTGCTGTTCAGTGAACGGCAGCACACTCCACTGTTTTTTCGAAAAGGCCTCGGTCTGGTCCCGGGAGTATGTCGACGCCGGATCACTGGACAGGGAAAACGCCAGCAGCCCCTGAGCCTGCGGGCCTTTGTCGTCGAAGCTCACCACTTGCAGGTAGCTGGTGCCGCTGACCACTTCGAGCTTGCCGTCTTCGCGCGGCACACTCTGGATGGCGTTGTAGATGCCAAGCGTCCCAGGTCCGCCGTGAATCGCCGTTTGCTGAGCGCCGCTACTCACCACCTGAATATCACCCCAGCGGGTGTCAGGCTTGAGGCGCATTTTCTCGACGGTGGCGGCCGACGCCAGCATCGCTTCGCGCAGCGCCTTGGTCACTGCCGGTTGTTCGATCGCCAGCCCGCGCGGGGTGTGTTGCGGGTCTTTCGCATCGAACGGCACCCGCCAGATATCCGGCGACTCGAGCAAGGCCTGCATGATGTTCTGGAAATGCACCAGGCCGGTGCCCGAATCCAGATTCGCCCGACCGTCCCAGCCCTTGAGGCTGGCACAAACCGGCTTCAGTGCGGCGGCGTCGGCGGCAAGATCAGCACTGCAGAATGTCAACAGATCGGGCAGCACCTGCGTCGCCAGATACACGTTGTCATCCATCACCATGTGCTGCAGATCCTTCACCCCCACCGGCCCTTGTTTGCCCAGCGTAGCCAGGCGATCCAGAGCAAACCGGGCACGCAGGCCCAATGGCTGGCCGTCCTGACTAATCAAAGGGGAGAAACCGGTCAACGGTTGCGCCGGGTTCGCCAGCCAGGCCGAATCGTTGGAATGCTGGACGAAATCCTTGCGCAGCAATTGCGGTAACTGGCTGGCGGCATAGATGCCCGGCTGCGCCGCTTGTGGGTCGATATCCCAGGCACAGGCGCTGTGCGAACCGTCCAGCACGATCATCTGCAACCCGGCGCGCGGATCACTGCACCGGGCGAGTTTGTCGGCGCTGACGTTCGGCACCACCGACAGGTTCATGTACAGCGTCTGGCCCTTGTCATCCACGGCCAGGGTATTGACCCACGGAATGCCCTGGATCTTGTGCACCGAATCCTGCAAATCCTTGAGGTTGGCGGCCTGATTCATTGCGTACCACTGCGTCAAGACCCGATCGTTGCCCAGATTGGCATCGCGCAGGCTGAAGGCGTACTGATGGTCCCAGTCGAGCTTGCCCGGCCACTGCACAATCGGGCCGAACGGCGAGCTGTAGATATCCCGTGTGACCGGCACCACCTGACCGTCCGCCTGTTTGACCTGCACGGTCACGGCCTGCTTGCTCATCGGCAGCGATTTGCCGTCCAGCAAGTAGCGTGTCGGGTCTTTCGGATCGAGTTGCAGGCGATACAGGGTGAAGTGCTTCGACGAATCGACCGTGTGAGTCCAGGCCAGGTGCTGGTTGAAGCCGATGTTGATCATCGGCAGCCCCGGTAACGCCGCGCCCATGACGTCAAGCTTGCCCGGGATGGTCAGGTGCATCTGGTAAAAACGCATGCCACCGACCCACGGAAAATGCGGGTTGGCCAGCAGCATGCCGCGACCGTTGAACGAGCGTTCGCTGCCGACCGCGATGGCGTTGCTGCCGCGATCCAGGGCGAAGCGCTGCATGCGCGTGTCCGCCACCTGATAAGCGTGTGCGTTGCGGTCGACCTGTGCCGACGCCTGCGGCGGTGTTGCCCCGGCCAACGCCTCGGCGAACTGCCCGACCCCGCCTTCAACCAGCAGCCGGCGCGTGAGTTTCACCAGATCCTCGGCAGCGATATCACGTACCCATTCACCCTGACACTGCTGCGGCAAACCTTGCTGGCGGCGCTCGGCCAGATAGCGGTTGTAGCCGGCGGCGTAGCCTTGCACCAGGTCGTGCACTTCGGTCGGCTGCGCATCCCAGAACGCTTTCACCGCTTCAGGGGTATTGAGCCAGGTGAAAAACAGATCGCTGACGCGGTTTTCACGCTCCTCAACGGTGAATAGGTCCGGGCCGAAATAGCGTGAGCGCTGGCCATTGACCGTGACGATTTCGTTGGCCAGCAGGCACAAGTTGTCCTGGGCGTAGGCATAACCGATGCCGAAGCCCAGGCCACGCTCGTTTTCGGCACGAATGTGCGGCACACCAAACCCGGTGCGACGAATCTCGGCGCTGGCCTGAGTGGCGGGACTGAACGCATGGGCCGACAGACTGAGCCCGAGAAACACGCCGGCGAGGGCCAGCCCGGTTAACTGCCTGGGAATAATCACGCACGCTCCTGATCGATAGGACAAGGATCGACGCGTGCGCCGGATCCGGTCTGAAGTTGACGCCTGCGCCTGCGCGCAAGGTGGCTGTTCAGGAAACGAATCCGGGAGAAAAAATTTAGCCCGCGTACCCGCGAACACAGCCAGCGATGACGGGAAAACAACGAATAAGCGACAAAATTTCTACATGTTTTCTTTCATGATTCGCCGTGCTGAAACGTCTTGTTTATCGAGAGCAGCCAAAACGGTTCCTGATCAGGCTCTGAAAAGGAGTAATCCCATGTACAACTCGCAACTACCAACGGACGGTAGCCAGGCGTCACAAGGAGCTTCCATGAGTCCCCGCGCGAGCAGTTTCGCACCCAGCCCCGAGCGACAGGGCAATGAACGCATTCGCCTGCTGCTGAAAAGTTTTGGCCTGCGCACCAGTCTGGTACGCCTGAAAGTCATCGACGCCCTGCTGGTCGCCGCGCAAAGCGATCGACGCCTGGGGGTGCGCGGCGTGCACAGTCAACTGCTGGACCTGGACGTCCCGCTGTCGTTTCTCAGTGTGCGCGAAGTATTGAAGCGTCTGTGCGCCGAAGGTGTGGTCACCTTCAACCCGGACAAGAGTTACAGCCTGCATCCACAGGCTGCTGCAGTGCTCAATAACGATTGAAGCGTCCCGCGATCGCCGTCAGGGTTTGACCTTGCGGCGCATCACCCCGTTGATCACCACCACGACGACCGCCACGCCAATGGCGATGTACTGGAACATCTTCTCGCTGAGCATCCCGGCATTTTGCAGCCAGGACAGGCCGAGCATGATCGCCAGCACCGACAGGGCGATCAGAATCGAGTATTTCAAACGTTGCTTCTGGGTCATTACGGGTTCCTGAAACTTTCAAATGTATCCGGTTTGTATCCGTTTGCATGCCATGCGCATACCGTGTTGCGGGGATGAGCCCCAGCGGACGCGGTCTCATGTTACAGCCGATGAAGAGTTTTGGCTTCATGACGGCGTAACCATGAGGATTTATGAAATGTTCCGTCGAATCACCTGGCTGATTCCCCTCCTTGCCGTACTGACCTTGAGTGGCTGCATCATTTTCCCCCACGGAGGCTGGCACGACGGCCACCATCGGTACCAGGAAGGTCCCGGTTATTACCGTCGATAGAACAGGGACGTTCGCCTGCCGGCGTGTCTGAAGCGCCGGTCGAGAAACACCACAAGGCTTTTCAGTACCCACCATGCCCGCCACCTGGCGGGCATTTTCGTTGGCGCGCCACGCCCTGAAAAGCGCCTGCTCGAGACGGACATGGATCCAATTTAATACGTTGTAAGTATTTGAAATCTTGTGTCGCAGCAAAGCATTAGAGGCTGCGGCGACTCTGCCTCTAGTCTCTGCGGACTTTCTCGATCAATGGAACACGGATGTTATGCAGAGAACTCTGATCGTAATGGGACCGGTGCAGATGATTGGATTCTGCCTGGCCATTACCGCTTTCGAACTGATCACCTACATGGCAAGCGACATGATCATGCCGGCCATGTTGACGGTCACCGACGAATTCAACGCCGACGCCCGGCATGTACCGAACGCCTTCAACTTGTACCTGATTGGCGGCGTATGCCTGCAATGGCTGATCGGCCCTCTCTCCGACCGTTACGGCAGACGCCGCTTGCTGCTGCTCGGCTGTGCACTGTTCGGTCTGGCGTGCAGCGCCGCGGTCATGATTCAGCGTATCGAAGCGTTCAACGCGTTGCGCCTGATTCAAGGCATGGGCCTGGGCTTCGTCATTGCCGTCAGCTACCCGGCGCTGCAGGAAGTATTCTGCGAAGCCGATGCCGTGCGACTCATGGCGTTGCTGGGCAATGTGGCACTGCTGTCGCCGTTGCTCGGGCCGCTGCTCGGCAGTCTTCTATTGGAATGGTTGAGCTGGCGCCAGTTGTTTCTCGGCCTTGGCGCAGCAAGCGCCGTGACCTGGATCGGTCTCTGGGTGTGGATGCCGGAAACCATCGGTGTGGTGCGCCGCGACGGACAACAACAGGCTCCCGTGCCGTTCTCGCTCAGGCAGATCCGGCGCAGTTACCTTGCCCTGCTGCGCAACCGCCGATTCGTCGGCAGCAGCCTGGCGCTGGGCCTGATGAGCCTGCCGCTGATAGCCTGGATCGGGCTGGCGCCGGTGCTGCTCATGCAGCGCCTGGAACTGTCGGCGCTGGCGTATGGCCTGTGGCAGATTCCGGTGTTCTCGGCCGTGATCGTCGGCAATCTGCTACTGGATCGATTGCTGACGAATCACTCGCTTGTGCGAGTGATTGGCCTGGCATTGTGGCCGTTCTGCCTCGGACTGCTGATGCTCATCGCCACGGCGCTGAGTTCGACCTCGCTGATACTGACCGTCGCCGGTCTTGCCCTGTACGCGCTGGGACTGGGCATGAGTAACGCTGCGCTGTACCGGCTGACGCTGTTCGCAAGCGATGAAGGCAAAGGTCTGGTCTCGGCCATGATCGGCATGCTGTCGATTGCCGTGATGGGTGCCGGCGGATCGCTCATCGCCGTCATCGGCGGCGGCCGGAGCCTCCAGTCCTTCGCCGTGTGGGCAGCCCTCGGCGGCCTGCTGTGCCTGCCCCTGCTCTACCGCCTTCTGCGCAACGCCCCTGCGGCGCCCGATGCGCCGGACTCACATCAATAAGGACATTCGATGACTCGATTCCCCCATAGCGATGCGCTTTGCGCGTTGCCGCAACCCTATTGCCCCGATTCAGTCCCCCCGGGGCTGTTCAATCAGGCCATGACCGAAATAACCCGGTTCCATGCCAGCCACACGCCCGGTTACGCGCACTGGTTGAGTACCCACGCGATCGACATCGATGCGCTGGACACACTGGATGACTGGTCGCAGCTACCGCCGATTTTCGCCAGTTTCTTCAAACAGCATGTGTTGCTCAGCCCCACTGGCGAAGACGCCCTGGAGCTGACCTCTTCGGGCACCAGCGGGCAGAAAAGTCGCATGCGCTATGACACTCGCAGCCTCGCGGCGGCGCAACACATGGTCGAACGGATATTCGCGCAGTACGACTGGATCACTCCGCACGCGCCCTGCAATTACCTGCTGCTGAGCTACGAGCCAGAGCAGACGATCACGTTGGGCACCTCCTTCACCGATCAATTCCTGTGCCGCTTCGCCCCCGTCAATCGGGTGGTGTACGCATTGCGCCATAACGGCGACGGTCATCAGTTTGATCTGTTCGGAGTGATCGCGGCCTTGCAGGCATTTGCCGAAGAAGGTCTGCCGGTGCGCATCTTCGGCTTTCCGGCGTTTCTTTGGGAAACCCTGCAACGCATGCGCGCCACCGGCGTGGCGGATGTGCGATTGCCGGCGGGATCGCTGGCTTTTTTTGGCGGCGGCTGGAAAACCCGCGCCGCCGAAGAGGTCCCCAAACAGCAGTTGTATGCACGCATCCAGCAGCAACTGGGCATCAATACCGAGGACTGTCGCGATGGTTATGGCGCGGTCGAACACGCAGTGCCTTATATCGAATGCGCTCATCATCGGTTTCACGTACCGGTCTACTCGAAAGTGTACGTGCGCAGCCCGCAGGATTTTTCCGTCCTGCCCTATGGCGAGCGCGGCCTGTTGAACCTGGTCTCTCCCTACATTTCCTCAAGTCCCGCGCACGCGGTGGTCATGAGTGACCTCGCCACGCTGCATCCCGGTACACATTGCGAGTGCGGACTGTTCAGCGACTGGTTCGAACTGCATGGCCGCGCCGGTACCGGTGCCGCCAGAAGCTGCGCCATGGCCGCGTCTGAACTGCTGGGGAGGCACTGACATGTATTTGATCAACGGACAACGGCACACCGACCGCAACCTCGACAGCGCCTTGCAGCAACTTCAGCTTGAGCTGCCGCAACGGCTGCAGACGCCACTTTCAACCAGCACGCTGTTGGCTGCCGCCAAGGCCTTTGCCGGGTGCCTGCAACATCACGAACTGGAGTTATCACTTGATGCCGGACAACGCCAGGCGCTGATCGACTTCTGCCAGCCTTGCGCGCTGCAAGCCAAACTCGACCGTGAACTCGGTCTGCAACCCGATTCACTGCGCCGCATCGACTATCGACAATCTCGCTTCGAGCGCTGGAGCCCGCTGGGTCTGGTGGTTCACATCACACCGGCCAACGCTCCGTTGCTGGCGTTCTGTGCAGTGCTGGAAGGTTTGTTGAGCGGTAACGTGAACTGGTTGCGTCCCAGCAGCAACGACGACGGCTTTACCGCACAATTGCTCCAGGCCTTGCTCGAATGCGATCCGAGCGGGCAACTCAAGCACTACGTGGCGGTGTTGCCAGCGACCACCGGCCAAATCGGCCAACTGTGCAAACACGCCAACGGTGTTTCGGCCTGGGGTGGCGAAAGCGCCTTGCACGCCATCCGCCAACAACTTCCGGCGGGGTGTCGCTGGATCGATTGGGGGCACCGTATCAGCTTCGCTTACCTGACCCCGGACGCCGTCACGCCAACGGTACTGGACGCCATCGTGGATGAAGTCTGCCGCCTAGACCAGCAAGCCTGTTCCAGCCCGCAATGGCTGCTGGTGGACAGCGACGACACGGCGGTGTTGAACGATATCGGTACTCAACTGGCCGAAGCGTTCGAACGCCGCGCCGGACACTGGCCGGCCCTTACGCCGAGTGCTGAAGAGGCCTCACAAATCACCACCTGCACGGCGATGGCGCGGCTGGCACAGAGTTTTGCCGGGCAGACTGGCTGGATCTGGAGCACACCCGGCTGGCGAGTAATCTGGAGCCATGACCACCAGCTGGAACCTTCTGCGCTGTTTCGCAGCCTGCTGCTCAAACCCGTGCCCCGCGAGCAGCTCACGACTACGTTGCTGCCGTGGCGCAATGTGCTGCAAAGCTGTGCCTTGCTGTGTCCCGAAGCGCAGATCGCCGAGCTGTCACAGACGTTGATCGCCAGCGGCGTCACCCGCATTGCCCCGATCGCGGCCATCCACGATGGCTACGACGGCGAACCGCATGACGGGGTCTATGCCTTGCAGCGCCTGAGCCGCCGGGTGTCAGTCAGCCTGGCGCCGACCACGCTGGCAACCCATGCCACGCTTGATCGCCAGCCCTCACCGCCCGTGCTGACAGGCCTGCCGATCATGAACAAGGACACCTTCGCCAGTCAGCCAGTCGACCCGGCGGCGCAGCTGTATTTTCGCTCCGGCGGCAGCAGCGGCACCCCGGCGCTTTCGGGCTTCAGTTACCACGATTTCCAGCGCCAGATGCGTGCCACCGCCGATGGCCTGCTGGCGGCAGGTCTGGACCCGGCGCGAGACCGCGTCATGAACCTGTTTTTCAGCGGTGGGCTGTACGGTGGATTCTCCAGTTTTGCCAAGGTGCTGGAACAACTGGAGGCCAGCCACTGGCCGATGGGGGCTCCGGCGGACGACGATTACCATGAGATCGCGCAACTGATCGTCGATCAACGGATCACCGTATTGATCGGCATGCCCGCCACGCTGCACCGGCTGTTTCTCAACGAACAACAGACGCTGCGGCACTATGGCGCCATCGACAAAGTCTTTCTCGGCGGTGAACACCTGAGTGAGCCGACCCGCGAGTTGCTGCAAAGCTGCGGCGTCGGCCTGATCCGTTCGGCGATTTACGGCAGCGTCGATGCTGGCCCCTTGGGTCATGCCTGCCACGCCACGGCGGATGGCGTCTTCCACCTGATGAGCGACATTCAGCATCTGGAGATTGTCGATTTTGAGCAAGACACACCGGTCGGTGCTGGCGAATCCGGCCGTCTGCTGGTGACCTCCCGGACACGCCAGGGCCAGTCGGTGCGGCGCTATGACATCGGTGACAGCGGGCGTTGGCTGTCCGGCCCGTGCGCCTGCGGTCTGACTTCGCCACGCTTTGAACTACTGGAGCGCCACGGCAAGTTGCTGCGCATCGGCACCGATTTCATCTCGTTGGCAACGCTGGCGCAACACCTGCAGACGCCGTTTCAACTGGTCCTCGATCACGGCCCGGAAGGCCTGGAACGCATGTGCTTGCGCTGCCCACTGCCACCGCAAGACACCCAACGACGACTGCAGAACTACCTGACGCTCACCACGCTGGTTGAGACCGGATTGCTCACGGTGGACGCCGAACAGTGCGCCGTCGAGCACTTTTCCCGAAACAAACACAGCGGCAAGACGCCGTTACTGATCGATAAACGCCGCTGAACGCACAGATCTGCACGCGGCCCACCGCCACCTTTCAAGAATAAAACCATGAACACCATCATTGAATTGAACACCTTGCTCGGCTTCACTCGCCAACATTCGGCGTATTGGCGCGAACATTTCACAGAGGTCGCAGCGCACATCAACGCATTGACCGAACTGCCCTTGATCGACCCTGAGCAATACTGGTGCGGCAGCCAGAACCCGGACCAGTGGCCGGTATTGACCGGCCCCCTGCACGATGCGCTGGTTTTCAAGACCGGGGGCACCACCGGTTCAGGCAAACTTTCACTGTTCACCCGCACTGAATGGCAAACCCTGGTGCGCGATTTTGGCAGCCACCTCACAGCACAGCTGACCCCCGGCGACCGGGTTGCCAATCTGTTTTTCGTCGGCGACCTGTATGCCAGCTTCGTGTTCGTCCACGACGCCTTGGCCCATGTCCAGACACCCGTCAGCGAGTTCCCCTTCACCGGGGACGTCGACAACAGCGCATTGGCCGACTCGATCGCGGCCTACCGGATCAACGTGCTGGCCGGCGTACCGGCGCAACTGCTGAAGTTTGCCACCTGGCTTGAACGCCAGTCCCGGACCCTGGAGGGTGTTGATACCCTGCTATACGGGGGTGAAAGCCTGTTTGGCGCACAGCTGCAATTGCTTCACCGGGTATTCCCCAACGCACGCATCGCGTCGATCGGCTATGCCAGTGTCGACGCAGGCCTGATCGGCATCAGTGCCCGCGATTGCGCCCTGGGCGAGCACCGGATGCTGGAGCGTCACAGTGTGTTGGAAATCATTGATGAGGCGACCGGTGAGGTCATTGAAGAATGTGGCCGCAACGGGCGACTGGTTCTGACGAATCTGACGCGTCGCCTGATGCCGGTGATCCGCTACCCGGTTGGCGACCTGGCCTGCTGGCGCGAACCGTCCGGCACGCCAATGCGCAAGTTCGCCCTGGCAGGCCGCAGCATGCACAGCCAGCGCGTACGCGTGGGTGTGCTGAGCCTGGACACAGGGCATGTCGGCGATCTGGTGCAAACCATTGGCAACAGCGACGACTGGCAACTGGTCATCGAGCAGGAGGGGAATAAAGACCTGCTGAGCCTCAGATGGGTACCGGCCCTGCGAACGCATGACATCCTCCTGGCGAGCTCAAGGCTGCGCAGCGCGCTGATCGACCAATACCCGCTGATCAAAAACCTGCACGACGATCAGTTGCTCGACCTGCAGGTGATCGCTTTCACAAACGATGAGCTGACTTGTCATCCGCGCTCCGGCAAACGCCAGCGGATCGTCGACCGACGGGCATATGGCGCCCCATGCCAGAGGCAGAGAGGATGAACCCGGTGACCCTGCGCCGCTATCGCATCACCGATGCGCCGGCGGTCAGTGGCCTGTTTCGGGAAATTTATGGCGATCATTACGTTCAACCGCACGTTTACCTGCCCTGCATGATCAGCCAAAACCACTGCAACGGTCGCTGGCACTCACTGGTGGCGCTGGTAAACGACAAGATCCGTGGACACGCCACCTTGTTTCGCCAGACGACCTGTCACTCATCGACCGCGGAGCTGGCGCTGAGCGTGGTGCACCCGGACACGCGCGGGCAGAACATTGCCACGCAGTTGGGCCAACAGTTGCTGACTCATGCACAAGCGCTCGATTGCCGGGGTGTCACGATCAAACAGGTAACGCAGCACCCGTACACCCAACGCATGGCTGCCAGTCTGGGGTTTCACAGCTGCGGATTGTTGCCGGACTACGTGCCCTCACCGTTTGGCGGGCCGGGACGCGAGACAATCGTTATCGGCTACTGCAGCATTGACGGTTATCGACGTCCGCTCCCCGCGCTGGTCTGGCCCGCAGCGTGTCGCGAACTGATGCTGCATCTGCAAGCCGTCTTTGGCATCGCAGACAAAACCCCACCCTGGAAGGGGCCGAAGGTGCATTTCGAACACGTATCGGGGCGTTACGACGTGACGCTCAAGGCATTGGATGACAACCTGCTCAAGCAATTGGGGCAACTGCCTGCGCACTGGCTGACGTCAATCCGGCTGCGGCTCGCCGAGGGATTTGCCAGCGCGCTGGACAACTTGACTGCAGTGGGTTTCACCTTCACCGGGGTTATTCCCGATGATCGCGGCGAAGGCTGGCTGGCGCTGTTTCATCGCGGCTATCAGCCCTGCGCGCTGACCTTGCACTGCCCGCACATGCAGCACCTGCAGGATCAGGCCCGGGAGCTCGGTGAAATGAATCAGAACTGAAATGAAAACGGCCCGCCCAAAGGATGAGCGGGCCGCAGAGAGTCGGCTTATGCCTTGGCCTTGACGCCTTGGTCCACAGGCTTGGGCGCGTTGCCTTCACCGTAGGTTTTCAGGTTCTGCAGAACGTAGATCGCCTTTTTATATTCGGGGATCAGGTTCTTGCCGTAAGCGTTGCCATTGAGGCCATTGCTCTGGATGGCGTCGAGCTGGGTCGCGAAGTACTCCAGCGCGTTGAACTTGGCATCAACGTCTTTGGTCACGCCGAACCGGTCGAACTTGTCGCCCGCATTGAGCAACGTGAAGGAAGTGATTTCAGAGATCAGCCCACGGCCACGCAGGAATGCACTCAGGTTGCCCAATTGCTTTACCGAGGTGTTCGCCGGATCGAAACCCTTGAGATTCTTGCGCAGGCCCTGCTTGTCCATTTCCGCGGTGTTCAGCGCGTTCGGGTCATTACCGACCAAGGTCAGCATCTGCTGCACCTTGACGCTCTGAGCCACCTGTTTTTTTGCGCCCGTATTGCGAACCAGCACCCCTGCCTTGCTCTCCCAGCCGCCGACAATGCCGATCGTCATGAGAAGACTCCCTGTGAAATAACCATGAAATGTCCTGATGGACCACTCGAATGCCGGGGAGTATCTACCGGCCAACTAGTGGCACCAACCCTTTTAGTGCTGTCGCTTACAATTTTTGTACATTCTCGATACAAATGATGACAAGCGTGCTGTCTCGGGCATTTCCGGTGATTACTCAAACGCCCCCGTTGAATTTTTCAGCCCCCGCACTGGCCGGTCAATGTGTTTGTATCAGCGCCGATACCTGCCTTTGGTCAGCCCCGCGATTTCTTGGACGAAAGTACCTAAAGCTTCCTCGTACGCCGACGATACGCTGGTGTTACCCCGCCGTTTTTCCCCGACTCCACAATAAGAAATCGCAGCTCAAGGACCGGTATCCCATGCCCGCATTCCGCACCATTCAGGCTCGCTACACGCTGTTTCTGGTTCTGTTCATCCTGCTGCTGTCGGTACTGACCGTGGTCGGTATCAGCCAACTGGTCGCGCCCAAGCTGCGTCATACCGAAGAGCAGGTGGTGCTCAATCGCATCGCCGAAGTCGCCGAGCAGATTCAGGGCGAACTGAACAAAGTCCAGGCGCAGCAGCGCAGCATCACCCAGACCATTCCCCTGCTCGACAGCGCGGCCATCGACACGGTATTGCCTGGGCTGGTCGACCAATATGGCGAGCTGAAAGTGTTTGGCGGCGGGATCTGGCCGTTGCCGGGCCAGCGTGAGGCCGGGCGCAATAAATTCAGCACCTTCTGGCACCGCGATGCCTCGGGAAAACTGGCGGTGAACACCTTCTGGAACAGCGACGCGGCGCCCAACTACTACGACCAGAGCTGGTACAAGGGCGGCATGCAGACCCCGCGCGGCCAGTGCGCCTGGGCTGCGGCTTATAAGGATGACGCCAGTGCCGAGCCGCGCACCAACTGCGCCATGGCGATCCAGAAAAACGGCAGCGTCTGGGGCGTATCGACCATCGACGTGACCCTCGGCTTCTTCAATGACCTGGTGGCGCGCAAGGAAAAAGACCTGAATGCCGAAATGCTGATCGTCGAGGCCGACGGCAAAATCATCAGCAACAGCTCGCGCATCAGCGGTCCGATCGTGCTGAAGAACATCAGCGAACTGGCTGCCGGCTCGACCTTCGCCAGCCAGGTCAAGGCCGGCCTGCAGAATCGCGAGCAGGCACAACGCGTCGAGTTCGACAATAACGGTGAGGCCAGCACCTTCTTCATGCGCCCGATCGAGGGCACGCCGTGGTTCCTCGCCACCGCCCTGCCGACCAAAATGCTCACCGCTCAACGTGACGATGTGCTGAGCACCTTGAGCCTGTTGCAGATTCCACTGGTGATTCTGCTGGTGCTGTTGCAGGTCTATGCGATCCGCCAGTTGGTGTCGCGGATGAAAGCGCTGAAAGCCAACATCGACTTGCTGTCCAGCGGCGATGCCGACCTGACCCGACGCATCACCATCCGCGCCGAAGATGAACTCGGAGCCATCGGCCACTCGGTCAACACGTTCATTGCCTACCTGCAAAACATGATCGGTGAGGTGACCCAGGCGACCGGCGCGATGGCCACGAGCCTCGACGACCTGCAACGGACGTCGGCGCATACCAGCCAGATCCTGTTGCGTCATGCTTCGGAAACCGATCAGACCGTTACCGCCATCACCGAAATGAGTTCGACCGCTGACAGCGTGGCGCAGAACGCTGCTGAAACCGCCGCCTTCACTCAACGCGCCAACGAAAACGCCGACCGTTCGCGAGTGGTGGTCGGCGAAGCGACCAACAGCGTGGTGGCGTTGATCGACGAAGTGGCCAGCGCCACCCAGAAAGTCGAGAACATGCAGCAGGACGCCCAACGCATCACCGAGATTCTCGGGGTGATCGGCGCAATTGCCGGGCAGACCAACCTGCTGGCACTCAACGCCGCCATTGAAGCGGCCCGTGCCGGGGAACAGGGGCGCGGTTTTGCCGTGGTCGCCGATGAAGTGCGCGCCCTCGCCGCCCGCACCCAGGCCAGTACCTCGGAGATCAACGAAATGCTCACCCGTCTGACACAAGGCGTGAGTTCGTCGGTCAGCGCCATGGAAAACACCCAGGCCAGTTGCCAGTCCGCCGCCGACGCCACAGCGCGGGTCAACTCGGGTCTGGATGAAATGGCCGGTTCGGTCAGCCACATCAACAGCCTCAGCACGCAGATCGCCACCGCTGCCGAACAGCAAAGTGCGGTGACCGAAGAGATCAACCGCAGCATGGTGCAAATCCGCCACATGGTCGAAGAACTGGTGCAGAGCGGCCAGACCAGCGAACTCAACACCCGCCAGTTGCTGGAAGCCAACAGCCGGGTCAGCGCGATCATGGGGCGCTTCAAAGTCCGGTAACCCACCATTCTCCTGTAGGAGCTGCGGCACGCTGCGATCTTTTGATCCTGGTTCACAAAATCAAAGTCAAAAGATCGCAGCCTGCCGCAGCGCCTACAGGGAGTCGCTTCGTATCTGACAGATTTGTAATGTCTCGCTCAGCAGGCTGTCAGGCTTGACCGACGATCATCCGGCCAGCCTGCCTTGTATCAACTTGAAACACTCCGTTGATGCCGGGCAGGATAATCCGGTCAAAATGCTTTCCTTTTTGACTGTCATCCCAGCCGAGACCTCATCATGCGAACTTCCCTGCGACTGGCCGCCCTGAGCGCCCTGCTCCTGTCCTCCCTGGCCCAGGCCGCCGACCTGATCCCGATCGAAGTCCATCGCGACGCCAATTGCGGCTGCTGCAAAAAATGGATCAGCCACCTCGAAGCCATCGGTTTCAAAGTCGAGGACCACGTCGAAAGCGACATGAGCAGCTTCAAGCAACAACACGGCGTGCCACCGCGCCTGGGCTCGTGCCATACCGCGCTGATCAACGGCAAGTTCGTTGAAGGCCATGTCCCGGCTGAACAAGTGCTCGCCCTGAGCAAACGCGACGACCTGCTGGGCGTGGCCGCACCGGGTATGCCGATGGGCTCGCCGGGCATGGAAATGGACGGCATGAGCGATGCCTATCAGGTGATCGGCCTGAAGAAGGACGGCACGGATGTGGTGGTGGCGGACTACCCGGCCCACTGATGGCCGTCGGTTACGTCGGGCTGTTCGCGGCGGCGTTCGGCGCTGCGACGCTGTTGCCGTTGCAATCCGAAGCGCTGCTGGTCGGCCTGATCGTCAGTGAGCGTTATTGGCTGTGGGGGCTGCTGGCCGTGGCGACGCTGGGCAATGTGCTCGGTTCGCTGGTCAACTGGTGCCTGGGACGCCGCCTCGAACGCTTTCAGGATCGGCGCTGGTTTCCCGTCAGCGCGAAACACATGGCCACTGCGCGCCAACACTACGAGCGTTACGGGCACTGGTCGCTGCTGCTCAGTTGGCTGCCGGTCATCGGTGATCCGCTGACCCTGATTGCCGGCGTCATGCGCGAGCCGCCCGGGCGCTTTCTGTTGATCGTCACCGTCGCCAAGGGTGCGCGTTACGCCGTGGTGGCGATGTTGACGCTGGGCTGGCTCGGTTGAACATTCCGGCGTTACGGTTGCCTGTGGTTAACGTCGCCCTAATCCGGGCGTTCCAGCATCGGCCGATTTCAATGGAGTTCGCCCTTATGTCCGTCACGCTATCCCGCTGGCTGCCCGGCCTGTTCCTGACTGCCGCTTTGCCGCTGTTTGCCCATGCCGCCGCGCCCGTCGAAGCGGCGCCCGGCGCAGCCCCGAACGATGCCCCGACCTATGGCCCCGAGCTGCAAGGCTTTCAATATCCCTACACACTCAAGCACTTTGCCTTTCAGTCTCAGGGTAAGTCCCTGCAAATGGGTTACATGGATGTCGCCGCCCACGGCAAGGCCAATGGCCGTACCGTGGTGCTGATGCACGGCAAGAATTTTTGCGCCGCCACCTGGGACAGTTCGATCAAGGCCTTGAGCGAGGCCGGTTACCGGGTCGTCGCCCCGGATCAGATCGGCTTCTGCACTTCCAGCAAACCCGACCACTATCAGTACAGCTTTCAGCAACTGGCGACCAACACCCAGCAACTGCTCAAGGCACTGGGCATCCAGAAAGCCACCCTGCTCGGCCACTCCACCGGCGGCATGCTCGCCACCCGCTATGCCCTGTTGTTCCCGGATCAGGTCGAGCAACTGGCGCTGGTCAACCCGATCGGTCTGGAAGACTGGAAGGCGCTCGGCGTGCCCTGGCGCACCGTCGATCAGTGGTATCAGCGTGAACTGAAAGTCACCGCCCAAGGCATTCGCGACTACGAGCGCAGCACTTATTACGACGGCCGCTGGAAGCCGGAATTCGACCGCTGGGTCGACATGCTCGCCGGTTTGAGCAATGGCCCGGGCAAAACCCAGGTGGCGTGGAACTCGGCGCTGATCTACGACATGATCTTCACCCAGCCGGTGTACTACGAGTTCAAGGACTTGAAGATGCCGACCCTGTTGCTGATCGGCACCTCCGACACCACGGCCATCGGCAAGGATCTCGCCTCACCCGAGGTCAAGGCGAAGATCGGCCACTATGATGTGCTCGGCAAGCAGGTGGCCAAGCTGATCCCGCAGTCGACACTGGTGGAATTCCCCGGCATGGGCCACGCGCCGCAGATGGAAGAACCGGCGAAGTTTCATCAGGCCTTGCTGGGCTGGCTGAACAATACCAATCCCGTTCGTTGATGAGGTAAGGCTGATGGCGGTGCAGATTGCAGTGATTGATGACTGGCAGGACGTGGCACGGGACGTGGTCGACTGGTCGGCGCTCGACAGCATCGGTGAAGTGACGTTTGTGCATGAGTACCCGGCGGACAACGCCGCCCTGGCCGAACGACTGGGCCCGTATCAGGTGATCTGCGTGATGCGCGAGCGCACGCGTTTCGACCATGACCTGCTCCAGCGCCTGCCCAACCTCAAGCTGCTGGTCACCGGCGGCATGCGCAATGCGGCGCTGGACCTGCAGGCGGCCGCCAGCCTCGGGATCAAGGTCTGCGGCACCGACAGCTACAAGCACGCGGCACCGGAACTGACCTGGGCGCTGATCATGGCCGCCACGCGCAATCTGGTGAACGAAGCCAATTCCCTGCGTGCCGGCGGCTGGCAGCAAGGGCTGGGCGGTGATCTGCATGGCAAGACCCTGGGCATCCTCGGGCTTGGCAGCATCGGCCAGAAGGTGGCGAAATTTGCTCAGGTGTTCGGCATGCGCGTGATCGCCTGGAGCGAGAACCTCACCGCCGAACGCGCCCAGGAATCCGGCGTGACCTGCGTCAGCAAGCAACAACTGTTCGAACAGGCCGATGTGCTGTCGGTGCATCTGGTGCTCAGCGAGCGCAGTCGCGGGCTGGTCGATGCACAGGCGCTGGACTGGATGAAGCCGACGGCGCTGCTGGTCAACACCGCTCGCGGGCCGATCGTCGATGAAGCGGCGCTGATCAAGGCCTTGCAGAAACAACGCATCGCCGGGGCCGCACTGGATGTATTCGATCAGGAACCGCTGCCTGAATTGCACCCGTTCCGAACGCTGGACAACGTACTGGCCACGCCGCATGTGGGGTATGTCAGCCGGCAAAACTATGAGCAATTCTTTTCGCAGATGA
Source organism: Pseudomonas serboccidentalis (assembly GCF_028830055.1). Classification (NCBI taxonomy): domain Bacteria; kingdom Pseudomonadati; phylum Pseudomonadota; class Gammaproteobacteria; order Pseudomonadales; family Pseudomonadaceae; genus Pseudomonas; species Pseudomonas serboccidentalis. The sequence continues at coordinate 5,564,458 of NZ_CP101655.1, read as the reverse complement.
TCGAGGATATTCAGGGCTGGGCGGCGGGGAGTCCGGTTCGCCTGTTGAACTGACCGCGATTTCTCGTTGCGGCGCGCCCTCCGACGCCATCGCGAGCAGGCTCACTCCTACACATTGCAATGCGTTTCTCTGTAGGAGTGAGCCTGCTCGCGATGAGGCCCGCACAGACGCCCCAGCAACAATCTGCCCGCACCACAACAGTGCGCCCTCCCTTTTCGCTAGCACAAAATCGTGACCGACCAGTCACCGTTTTGGCCCTTTCAAGCAAAAAAACCTGCCCTTCGTCGGTGCATTCGCACCTGGACACCACGACTTTCGTTGCCTGCAAACCGATTGTCGAACAATTTACCCATTTGCTCCGACCCGCTCTAGGATCTGGCCTAGACTGATTTTCGCAGCGCTCGACCTGTCGGTCACAACGCGGAAAAAAACTCGAAACTTTTGCGCGAAGCGACGGGTCATCTGAAACAGAGTGTCAACGCTACTGGTGCAATCCTTGCAACGGCCCCTTCACCCATTCTGCTTGCGCGTGTTGGGTAGCGTTTGCTCACCGATGCGTGGCGCATTTGCGCCCGGCCACAGGATTTGGCCATGGACATCGCTTGTTCGAGACAAGAATCAGATCAACGATACGGGAGATTCATATGATCAGTGCGGCATTGGATATTCAGGGAGAGCGTGCTCAGCAGGCGGTTGGCGAATCGAGCACCGTGAGTCTACCCAGCAGCCGGTCGATCAACGTCCCGGGCACCAAAACGCTGACGCCGGTCGCCAGCCAGAATCCCAACAAAAAGAAAGTATTGTTCGTGACCTCGGAAATCGCCGACCTGGTGAAGACCGGCGGTCTGGGTGACGTCTCCGCCGCCCTGCCTCGCGCCATGGCGCATTTGCATGATGTACGGGTGTTGATCCCCGGTTACCCGCAGGTGATGCACAGCGAAAACCCGATCCACATCATCGGCGAACTCGGTGGCCACGCCGCGCTGCCACCGTGCAAGATCGGTCGCATGGACATGCCGGACGGGCTGGTGATCTACGTCCTGATCTGCCCCGAACTCTATGAGCGTGAAGGCTCGCCCTACGGCGCCAACAACGGCCGCGACTGGCCGGACAACCATATTCGTTTCGCCCGCCTGGGCCTGGCCGCTGCCGACATCGCCGCCAACCTTGCGCAAATTCACTGGTGCCCGGATCTGGTGCACGCCCATGACTGGCCCGCCGGTCTGGCACCCGCCTATATGCACTGGCGCGGGCAGCGCACGCCGACCCTGTTCACCATTCACAACCTGGCCTACCAGGGCGTGACCAGCCTCGGCTCGTGCCCGGAGCTCGGCATTCCGACCCATGCCCTGCAACAGGAAGGCATGGAGTTCTACGGCAAGATGTCGTTCCTCAAGGCCGGCATGGCGTATTCGAGCCACATCACCACGGTCAGCGCGACCTATGCGCAGGAAATCACCACCCCGGATTTCGGCTGCGGTCTCGACGGCTTTCTCGCCGCCAAGACCCAGCAAGGCTTGCTCAGCGGCATCCCCAATGGCATCGACGAGAGCTGGGACGCTGCGACGGATCCGCACCTGTTCGCGCCGTTCCACATCGGTGACTGGGACGGCAAGGCCGTCAACGCCGCCCATGTGCGGGATCTGTTCGGTCTGAAGGACTCCACCGGGCCGCTGTTCGCCGTGGTCTCGCGTCTGGTTTATCAAAAAGGTCTGGACCTGACTCAGGCGGTGTCCGAGTACATCGTGCAGAACGGCGGCCAGATCGCAATCATCGGCCGTGGCGAACCGGAAGAAGAACAGGCCATGCGCGAACTGGCGCTGCGCTTTCCCGGGCAGATCGGCGTGCGCATCGGCTTCAATGAAACCGACGCCCGGCGCATGTTTGCCGGCAGCGATTTCCTGCTGATGCCATCGCGTTACGAACCCTGCGGGCTGAGTCAGATGTACGCCCAGCGCTTCGGCTCGTTGCCGGTGGCGCGCAATACCGGCGGGCTGGCCGACACCATCGAGAACGGCGTCACCGGGTTCCTCTTCGACGAATCCACCGCCGACAGCTACCGCGAAGCCCTGAGTCGCGCGTTCAAGGTATTCGCCTTCCCTGACCTGCTGAACGCCATGCGCTGCCGGGCAATGGCCGCGCCGTTCAACTGGTGCAAAGCCGTCGAACCCTACGCCGAACTCTACGAACAACTGGTCGCCAAGGCACTGGGTAAAGCCGGCCACAAATAACTCAGGGAGTTTTCCACGATGCCGTTACGGACCCAAGAAAACTGGCCCCACGGCGCGATCATGCAGGACGCCGAACACACGCAATTCGCGCTGTGGGCACCGGATGCGTTTTACGTCAGTGTCGAACTCGCCAACGGTCAGTCCCTGCCAATGCTGCCGCAGGGCGATGGCTGGTTTGTGATCAAGGCCCGGTGCCCGGCGGGCACCCGCTACCGCTACAACATCGATGGCGAACTGGAAGTGCCCGACCCGGCCTCTCGCGCCCAGGACGGCGACCTTGACCGCCACAGCGTGGTGGTCGATCCGCTGGCCTATCAGTGGCGCCACACCACCTGGCACGGCCGGCCGTGGAGCGAAGCGGTAATCTACGAGCTGCACGTCGGCGCACTTGGCGGCTTTGCCGAAGTCGAGCAGCATCTGGCGCGCCTCGCCGAACTGGGGATTACCGCCATCGAACTGATGCCGCTGGCGCAGTTCCCCGGCAGCCGAAACTGGGGCTACGACGGCGTGCTGCCCTACGCACCGCAAGCCTCCTACGGCACGCCGGAACAGCTCAAACACCTGATCGACAGCGCCCACGGCCATGGTCTGGCGGTGATCCTCGACGTGGTCTACAACCACTTCGGCCCCGACGGCAATTACCTCGGGCGCTACGCCAAAGGCTTCTTTCGCGAAGACAAACACACGCCCTGGGGCGCGGCAATCGATTTCCGCCGCCGTGAAGTGCGGGATTTCTTCATCGAAAACGCGCTGATGTGGGTACTGGAATACCGCTTCGACGGCCTGCGTCTGGACGCCGTTCACGCGATCGAAAGCCCGGACTTCCTGCCCGAACTGGCACAGCGCATCCGCCAACAGATCGATCCGACGCGCCACGTCTGGCTGACCGTGGAGAACGAGCTCAACCAGTCGAGCCTGCTCGAAGAGGATTACGACGCGCAGTGGAACGACGACGGGCACAACGCCTTGCACGTGCTGCTGACCGGCGAAACCGACGCGTACTACGCCGACTATGCGCTGCAACCCACCGAACAACTGGCGCGCTGCCTGAGCCAGGGTTTTGTGTTTCAGGGTCACATCACCCGTCACGGCGAACCGCGTGGCGAGCCGAGCGAACACCTGCCCTCTACCGCGTTCATCCTGTTCCTGCAGAACCACGACCAGATCGGCAACCGCGCCTTTGGCGAGCGCCTGCATCAATTGGCCGATCCTCGGGCGGTGCAGGCGGCCACCGTGCTGTTGCTGCTGTCGCCGATGATTCCGTTGATGTTCATGGGCGACGAGTTCGCCGCCGATCAGCCGTTCCTGTTTTTCACCAGCCACCACGGCGAACTGGCGGACCTGGTGCGCGAAGGACGGCGGAATGAATTCGCCGGGTTCAGCGCCTTCACCGATCCACACAAGCGCGAGCAGATTCCCGACCCGAATGCCGAACAGACCTTCCACACCTCACAGCCGCGACTGATCGGCAGTGGCAGCGCCAACCAGCAACAAACCCTCGCGCTGTACCGGCAACTGCTGCAATTGCGCCATCGCTACATCATCCCGAACCTGTCCGGCACCCAGGCACTCGGCGCGCACATCCTCGGCTTCGGCGCGGTCAGTGCACGCTGGCGCCTGGGCGATGGCAGCGAGCTGCGAATTGACCTGAACCTCAGCGACACGCCAGTGGTCAACCCTGCACAGAACGACGCCGTGTGGCTGTTTCAGCAGCCACCCGCCGTGGCCCTGTCGGAACCGGGCCAACTGCCCGCGTATTGCGCGCTTGTCAGCCTCACGGCCGCAACCCCCTTGCAACCTCTGGATGGAGAGCGCCTATGAGCGATGCGCAACTGGAAATTCTCGCAAGCAGAGCCGGCCTCGCCGTCGACTGGATCGACGCCAACGGCCGCCCGCAAAAAGTCGCCCCGGCGGTGCTGCGCAATGTTCTTGTCGGACTGGGACACCCAGCCAATACCGCTCAGGAAATCGATGCCAGCCTGCTGCAATTGCAACAAGTCCAGCAGGACCGGCACCTGCCGCCGCTGCTGACTGCAGACGTTGGCGTCGGCATAGACCTGGCGCGCTATTTCGAACCGCAAACCCCGTGCGAAATCCACCTCGAAGACGGCGCGCGGATGAACCTCAAGCTCGATGACAAAGCCGTGCTGCCGGGGCTGATCCCGGTCGGCTATCAACAGGTGCACATCGCCGATCAGTATTTCACCCTGGCCGTGGCGCCGGAGCGTTGCTTCAGCGTCGGCGATGCCGTGGACAACCCAATCCCCCGCGTCTGGGGCCTGAGTGCGCAACTGTACGGTCTGCGCCGCCCCGGCGATGGCGGTTTCGGCGACACGCAGGCGCTGGAAGAACTGGTTCGGGTCGCCGGTGAGCGCGGCGCCGATGCGCTGGCCATCAGCCCGCTGCACGCGATGTTCAGCGCCGACACCGGGCGCTATAGCCCCTATTCGCCGTCCAGCCGTCTGTTCCTCAATGCCCTGTACGCCGCACCGGGCGCCATCCTCGGCGAACGGGCACTGCGCGATGCGATCGAGGCCAGCGGTCTGGCCGAGCAATTCCGGCAGCTGGAAGATCAGAAACTCATCGATTGGCCCAGCGCTGCCGACGCCAAACAAAAACTGCTGCAAGCCTTGTACGACGGTTTCGTTGCCGGCGAGCATCCGTTGCACCCGGACTTCGCCAGTTTCCGCCACAGCGGTGGCGAAGCACTGGAAAACCATTGCCGCTTCGAAGCCATTCAGGAAATGCGCGCCGCCCGTGGCGAGAGCCTCGACTGGCGCGAATGGCCGGAACACTGGCACGACCCGCGTGGCGCCGCCCTCGAAGCGTTCGCCGAGGAATACGCCGAGCGCATCGGCTACTTCGCCTTCTGCCAATGGCTGATCCACCGCTGCCTGGAGCGCGCACAAACCGCCGCCCGCAGCGCCGGCATGGGCATCGGCCTGATCGCCGACCTGGCAGTCGGTGCCGACGGTGCCGGCAGTCAGGCCTGGAGTTTCCAGGATGAACTGCTCGCCTCGCTCACCGTGGGCGCGCCACCGGACATTCTCAACCGCTCCGGTCAGGGTTGGGGGATTTCCGCATTTTCTCCCGAGGGCCTGATCCGCAACGGCTTTCGCGCCTTCATCGACATGCTGCGCGCCAACTTCGCCCACGCCGGCGGGTTGCGCATCGACCATGTGATGGGCCTGCAACGCCTGTGGGTGATCCCCAACGGCGCCGCACCCGCCGACGGTGCGTACCTGTATTACCCGGTGGACGACTTGCTGCGCCTGCTGACCCTCGAATCCCATCGTCACCAGGCCATTGTCCTCGGCGAAGACCTCGGCACCGTGCCTGAAGGTCTGCGGGAAAAACTCAGTGCCCGCTCGATTCTCGGCATGCGCGTGCTGCTGTTCGAACAGGACAACACCCGTTTCAAACCGATTCTCGACTGGCCGGACAACGCCCTGGCAACCACAACCACCCACGATCTGCCGACGCTCAACGGCTGGTGGCATGGCCGCGACATCGACTGGAATGCGCGCCTGGGGTTTGTCGACGCCAACGGCGAAATCGAGTGGCGGCGTCATCGCCAGCGTGAACGCGAAGGTTTGCGCAGCGCCCTGAGTCAGGACCCGCAGAACTTTCGCGAAGAGTCCCACGAAGCCGATCAGGTGGTGGACGCCAGTGTGCGTTTCCTCGGCCATACCCGGGCGCCGCTGGTGTTGCTGCCGCTGGAGGATGCGCTGGGCATCGACGAACAGGCCAACCTGCCCGGCACCATCGACAGCCACCCGAACTGGTCGCGGCGCCTGCCCGGCAACAGCGAAGCCTTGCTCGACGGTGTCGATGCGGCGCGGCGTCTGGAACTGCTGGCCTGCGCCCGCCTTCAGGCTGCCGAGCGTGACCAATGAACCAGACGCTCATCCAGCCACTGCGCGCGACCTTGCGCCTGCAATTTCACAAGGGCTTCACCCTGGAACAGGCGGTGCCGCTGGTACCGTATTTTGCCAGCCTCGGCATCAGCCACATTTATGCCTCGCCGCTGCTCGCGGCACGGGCCGGCTCGATGCACGGCTACGACGTGGTCGACCCGACGCAAGTCAATCCGGAGCTCGGCGGCGAGCCGGCGCTGCGGCGTCTGGTCAGTACCCTGCGCGAACATGGAATGGGGCTGATCCTTGACGTCGTCTCTAACCACATGGCGGTCGGCGGCGGTGACAACCCGTGGTGGCTCGACCTGCTGGAATGGGGCCGGCTGAGCCCTTACGGCGAGTTCTTCGACATTCAGTGGCACTCGCCGGACCCATTGATGGAAGGTCAGTTGCTGCTGCCGTTTCTCGGCAGCGATTACGGCATCGCCCTGCAGGAAGGCACGCTGAAACTGCATTTCGATGCGCACCAGGGACGCTTCCACGTCGAGCATTACGAACATCACTTCCCGATCTGCCCGAACGACTACGGTGAACTGCTCAAACCGGTCGAAGCGCTGAAAGCCCTGGCCGATCGCTTCAGTACCCTCAGCTACCAGACCGACGCTCATTCGCTGGCGCTGCCGCTCAAGGATGAACTGCGAGAACTGGCAGGCGATTCGCAAATCCTCGCAGCGATCGAGAAAAATCTCGCGCATTACGATTCCACCACCGCCGAAGGTTTCGACAAGCTGCATCAGTTGCTTGAACGCCAAAGTTACCGCCTGGCCAGTTGGCGTACGGCAGCGGATGACATCAACTGGCGGCGCTTTTTCGACATTAACGAACTCGGCGGCCTTCGCGTCGAACGTCCGGCGGTGTTCGAAGCGACCCACGGCAAGATCTTCCAGTTGATCGCCGAAGGGCTGGTCGACGGCTTGCGCATCGACCACATCGACGGCCTCGCCGACCCGCGGGGTTACTGCCGCAAACTGCGCCGCCGCCTCGACTTGCTCGCCCCGGGCCGCCACTTGCCGATCTACGTCGAGAAGATCCTGGGTGCTGGCGAAACCCTGCGCCGTGACTGGGCGGTGGATGGCAGCACCGGCTACGAATTCATGAATCAACTGTCGCTGCTGCAACACGACCCGGATGGCGAGTACGTGCTCGGCGACCTCTGGCAACGCCGCACCGAGCGTCCGGCGGCGTTCATCGAAGAAGCACAACTGGCACGCCAGCAGATCCTCAACGGCTCGCTGGCCAGCGATTGCGAAAGCGTCGCCCAGGCGCTGCTGCAAGTGGCGCGGGATGACTTGATGACCCGCGACCTGACCCTCGGCGCGATCCGTCGGGTATTGCAGGCGCTGATCGTGCACTTCCCGGTGTATCGCACTTACATCAGCGCACTGGGCCGTTCGACGCAGGATGAACAGTTCTTCCAGCAGGCCATGGACGGTGCCCGCCAGACCCTGGGTGAAGGCGACTGGCCGGTGCTCGACTGCGTGGCCGCCTGGCTCGGTGGCACACCGTGGCGGCACACGCCGCGCGGGCGCTCGCGCAAGATCCTCAAACACGCCTGCGTACGCTTCCAGCAACTGACCTCACCGGCAGCGGCCAAAGCCGTCGAAGACACCGCGCTGTATCGCTCGGCGGTGCTGCTGTCGCGCAATGACGTCGGCTACAACACCGAACAGTTCAGCGCGCCGGTCAGTGACTTCCATGCGATCAATCTGCAGCGCCTGAATGCGTTTCCCGATAACTTGCTGGCCACTGCCACCCACGACCACAAACGCGGCGAAGACACCCGGGCGCGCCTCGCAGTGCTCAGTGAACGCAGCCACTGGTACGCCGAACAGGTCGAGCTATGGCGTGCCCTCGCCCGGCCACTGCGTGACGATGATCAAGTACCGTCGTCCGCCGATGAACTGATCCTCTATCAGGCATTGCTCGGCAGTTGGCCGCTGCAACTGCGCGATGACGATTCGGCAGGCTTTGCCGATTACGCGCAGCGCATCTGGCAGTGGCAACAGAAAGCCCTGCGCGAAGCCAAGCTGCAAAGCAGCTGGAGTGCGCCCAACGAAGCCTATGAAAACGCTGCCCAGACGTTCACCCAACGCCTGCTCACCGGTGACGAAGGCGAACTGCTGCGCGCCGCGCTGAGCAAGACCGTCAACAGCATCGCCGCCGCCGGCGCCCTCAATGGCTTGGCGCAAACCTTGCTGCGCATGACGGTGCCGGGGGTGCCGGATCTGTATCAGGGCAACGAGTTCTGGGACTTCAGCCTGGTCGATCCGGACAACCGCCGGCCGGTGGATTACGCCGCCCGCGAGCATGCCCTGCACGGGAATGCAGAGGTCGAGACATTGCTGGCCGACTGGCGTGACGGGCGCATCAAGCAAGCGTTGATCGCCCAAGTGTTGAACCTGCGCGCCGACCATGCCGAGCTGTTCCGGCGCGGCTCGTACCAGGCCCTTGAGGTGCTGGGCAGCCAGGCGCACAACGTGCTCGCGTTTGCCCGTGAACACGAGGGGACATACGCCATCGTGATCGTGCCGATCCGCTGCGCGACGCTGCTGGAAAACAGTGCCGTGCCGCAAGTCGATGCGCCGCGCTGGGGCGATACGCGGGTGGTTTTACCGTTTGCCGCCTCTGACACAAACCTGAAGGGACTTTTTCACAGCCGCGCAGTCACAAAAAACAGGGAGCTGAACGTCAGCGCCGCGCTGGGGGATATCCCGGTCAATCTCTTTATCCAACTCTTTACGTAACGACGAGTTCAGTTCAGGAGCATTGCGATGAGTACCGACGATAAACGCATCCGCGAGTTTGCCTATCAGATCTGGGAATCGGAAGGAAAGCCTGAAGGTCACGAAGCGCGCCACTGGGAAATGGCGCGCAAACTGGCTGAAGCCGAGGCTTTGGCGCCGAAGAAATCACCGAAAGCGGCGGGCAGCAAAACCGCCGGCAAGACCGCTGCCAAAGACACGGATGGTAAAGCAGCAGCGGCCAAACCGAAGGCACCGGCAGCTGCTAAAGCCAAACCGGCCGGCGCCGCCAAGATCGTCCCGCCGGGCGAAAAAGCCACCGAGAAAAAGCCCCGGGCACCCCGCAAGCCCCCGGCCAACTGACACGCCCCGGATTATTGAACTGAATGACCGTGTGGCGAGTTTGCTCGCCACCGAGGGCCAACTCGTCCTCAAGAAATACCAATACCCCCTGTAGGAGTGAGCCTGCTCGCGATTGCGGTATATCAGGCGACATTAATGTTGAATGTCAGATCGCAATCGCGAGCAGGCTCACTCCTACACGGTTTTGTATCAGATCAGAATTTCCCCGTTTGCAGGAGCAATCATGACCCGTCCAAAGAAAGCCGAGCCCGCAGCGCACGCTGAGCCGTCCAGAATCCGTGAAGGCCTGCCCTTCCCGCTCGGAGCGACCTGGGATGGACTGGGGGTGAACTTTGCGCTGTTTTCCGCCAACGCCATCAAGGTTGAGCTGTGCATTTTCGATGATGCCGGCGAAGTCGAGCTCGAACGCATCGAACTGCCGGAATACACCGACGAGATTTTCCACGGCTATCTGCCCGACGCCCACCCGGGGCTGATCTACGGCTATCGCGTCTACGGCCCTTACGACCCGGCCAACGGTCACCGTTTCAACCACAACAAATTGCTCATCGACCCGTATGCCAAGCAACTGGTCGGCCAGTTGAAATGGTCCGAGGCGTTGTTCGGCTACACCATCGGCCACCCGGATGCCGACCTCAGTTTCGACGAACGCGACAGTGCGCCGTTCGTGCCCAAGTGCAAAGTCATCGACCCGGCCCACACCTGGGGCCACGATCACCGGGTCAGCGTGCCGTGGGACAAGACCATCATTTATGAAACCCACGTGCGCGGCATCAGCATGCGTCACCCCTCGGTGCCAGAGAACGTGCGCGGTACGTTTGCCGGGTTGATGGTCGATGACGTGCTCGAACACATCCGCAAGCTCGGCGTGTCGTCGGTGGAGTTGTTGCCGATCCACGCCTTCGTCAACGACCAGCACCTGCTGCACAAGGGCATGACCAACTACTGGGGCTACAACAGCATCGCGTTCTTCGCCCCGGACCCGCGTTACCTGGCCAGCGGCAAGATCGCCGAGTTCAAGGAAATGGTCGCGCACCTGCACGAGGCCAATCTGGAAGTGATCCTCGACGTGGTCTACAACCACACCGCCGAGGGCAATGAGCAAGGCCCGACCCTGTCGATGCGCGGTATCGACAACGCCTCCTATTACCGGCTGATGCCCGACGACAAGCGTTTCTACATCAACGATTCCGGCACCGGCAACACCCTCGACCTGAGTCACCCATGCGTGCTGCAAATGGTCACCGACTCGCTGCGCTACTGGGCCAGCGAGATGCATGTCGACGGCTTCCGCTTTGACCTGGCAACCATTCTCGGGCGTTATCACGACGGTTTCGACGAACGCCACAGCTTCCTCGTCGCCTGCCGTCAGGACCCGGTGCTGCGTCAGGTGAAAATGATCGCCGAGCCGTGGGACTGCGGCCCGGGTGGCTATCAGGTGGGCAACTTCCCGCCGGGCTGGGTCGAGTGGAACGACAAGTTCCGCGACACCGTACGCGCGTTCTGGAAAGGCGACGACGGCCAGGTCGCCGACTTCGCCAGCCGCATGACCGCCTCCGGCGAGATGTTCAACCAGCGCGGGCGGCGACCGTATTCGTCGGTGAACTTCATCACCGCCCACGACGGTTTCACTCTCAACGACCTGGTGTCGTACAACGACAAGCACAACGAAGCCAACGACGAGAATAATCAGGACGGCAGCAACAACAATCTGTCCTGGAACCACGGCGTCGAAGGCCCGACCGACGATCCCGAGATCAATGCGCTGCGCCATCGGCAGATGCGTAACTTTTTCGCCACCCTACTGCTGGCCCAGGGCACGCCGATGATCGTCGCCGGCGACGAATTCGCCCGCACTCAGGACGGCAACAACAACGCCTATTGTCAGGACAGCGACATCGGCTGGGTCAACTGGGACCTCAGCGAGGACGGCAAGGCGTTGCTCAAGTTCGTCAAACGCCTGATCAAGTTGCGTCTGGCTTATCCGATTCTGCGTCGCGGACGTTTTCTGGTCGGCGAGTACAACGAGGACATCGGCGTCAAGGACGTGACCTGGCTGGCGCCGGACGCCACCGAGATGACCACCGAACACTGGCACGACGCGCACAATCGTTGCCTGGGCATGCTCCTCGATGGCCGCGCTCAGGAAACCGGAATCCGCCGCAAGGCTGGCGACGCGACATTGCTGCTGGTGGTCAACGCTCACCACGACATCGTCAACTTCACCTTGCCGGAAGTGCCGGAGGGCCGTTTCTGGACCTGCATGGTCGATACCAATCAACCGGCGATTCGCGGTCAGGAGCGCTTCGAGTTCGGTCATCAATATTCCGTCACTGGCCGTTCGTTGCTGCTGTTCGAACTGCAACGCGAAGAAGAAGACTGATATGGACCTGCACAGTTATCTGGCGCGCCGCCCGCCGGACTATCCCCATACCGCGTCCCTCGGCCAGTGCCTGCGGGCGATGGTCGAAGCCGGGCTGGATCAACTGCCGTTGCCGGGCAGCGGTCGCACGCTGGAGCGTTTTCAGCTCCTGGCCGAAGTCGGCGGGCACGATCTGGGCCTGTGCAAACTTTACGAAGGCCATACCGATGCCCTGGCAATCATCGAACAACTCGGCGGTTCGCCAACGCCGGGCAGTACCTGGGGCATGTGGGCCGCCGAGCCACCGCAGGCGCGGGTGCACGTGCGCCCGGTCGGACACATGGTGCGTCTCGACGGCCGCAAGGCCTGGTGCTCCGGCGCAGCGGTGCTCAGCCATGCGCTGCTCACCGCATGGGACGCCGAAGAGCGTCAGCAACTGGTCGCCGTTGCCCTCGATCAACCGGGCGTGAGCATGACCAATGAGGGTTGGCAGGCAGTCGGCATGGGCGCCACCGGCAGCGTCGAAGTACTGTTCGACGGTGCTGAGGCGCAAGCCATCGGTAACCCCGGCGATTACCTGCAACGCCCCGGTTTCTGGCAGGGCGGAATCGGCATCGCCGCGTGCTGGTACGGTGCGGCGCGGCAGATTGCCGAAGCGCTGCGCCAACACTGCGCACAACGTCAGGAGCCGCACGCCCTCGCCCATCTCGGCGCCGTCGATGCGGCGCTGTACGCGGCGGCCAACGTGCTGCGCTTCAGTGCACTGCACATCGATGCGCACCCAGAGGCTGACGCCGAACTGTTGGCGAGGCGTGCCCGCGCTGTGGTCGAACAGTCGGCCGAACAAGTCATCCGCGAAGTCGGCCGGGCACTCGGTGCCGGGCCGTTCTGCAAAGACCGGCATTTCGCCCGATTGAGCGCCGATCTGCCGGTGTTCCTGCGCCAGAGCCACGCCGAGCGCGACCTGGCGACCCTCGGCCAACGGCTGGCCGAACATCCCGCGGAGGTCTGGACACTATGAACGCCGCCAGAAAATCCAACCCGATCGTCGGTCAGGGCACGTCCCTGCACCAATGGCAACATTCCCGGCATCTGGCTGCGCTGGACAGTGTCGATGTCCTCAGCCTGGTGCCGCCCGGGACCCGCGCCGTGATCATCGCCCCGCACCCGGACGATGAAGTACTCGGGTGCGGCGGGCTGTTACAACTGCTTGCTGCGGCCGGACGGCCCCTGGAGCTGATCTCGGTCACCGATGGCAGCGCCAGCCACCCCGGCTCCGAGCGCTGGCCGGTGGAGCGTCTGAGCGTGGTTCGCCCACAGGAATCGGCCGAGGCCCTGCGCCGCCTCGGCGTGCCGCTGCACCGGATGAAATGGCTGCGCGGCGGTTTTACCGATACCCAGGTGGCAGCGCAGGAACCGGCGCTCGTCGAGTTCATTGAACGCCACTTGCGCCCCGGTGACGTGGTATTCAGCACCTGGTGCGAGGACGGTCATTGCGATCACGAAGCCGTCGGCCGCGCCAGTATCGAAGCCGCACGCCGGGTCGGCGTCACCTGTCACGAACTGCCGGTGTGGACCTGGCACTGGGCCGATCCCGAAGACGCCTCGGTGCCGTGGCAGCGAGCGCGCAAGATTTTGCTGTCCCCCGAGCAAGTCGCACGTAAACGCCACGCGGTGCATGCATTCGCCAGCCAACTGGAAGGCGACCCGCAGGCCGGCCTGCCACCCGTGCTCGCGCCCTACGTGGTGGAGCGTCTGCTGCAACCTTTCGAAGTGGTGTTTCTATGAGCGTCGACGATCGTTATTTCGACGGTTTGTTCAGTGCCAACGACGACCCCTGGGCCTTCCGCGAGCGCTGGTACGAACAGCGCAAACGCGCCATCACCCTCGCTGCCCTGCCCCGGGCGCACTACCGGGCGATCTTCGAACCCGGTTGCGCCAATGGCGAGCTCAGCGCCGAACTCGCCGGCCGTTGCGACCGTCTGCTGTGCTGCGACACCGCCAGCGCGGCGGTGACTCTGGCGCGTACCCGATTGAGTCTTTTTGACCACGCCCAAGTGCGCCAGAGTCGCTTGCCTGGCGACTGGCCGGAGGAAAAATTCGACCTGATTGTATTTAGCGAAATCGGCTACTACCTCAATGCCCAGGATCTGACAGAAGTGATCCGGCGCATCAGTGAATCCCTGACCGCCGACGGTCAACTGCTGGCGTGCCACTGGCGCCCGCCGATCGACGGCTGCCCGCTCAATGCCCGTCAGGTCCACGACCTGATCCACGAACACCTGCCGCTGCCGCGTGTGGCACTGCATCAGGAAGCCGACTTCATTCTCGAAGTCTGGAGCCGCGAACCGCGCTCGGTGGCCGCGCTGGAGGGCCTGCGATGATCGGGATTCTGATTCCTGCACACAACGAGGAAGACCTGCTCGGGCAATGCCTCACCGCTGCGTTGCGCGCCAGCAAACACGGGTTGTTGGCCGGCGAACCGGTGGAGGTGCTGGTGGTGCTCGACAGCTGCACCGACCGCTCGGCGCAGATCGTCAGCGACTTTCCGGTGCTGAGTCTGCACATCGACGCGCGCAACGTCGGTCAGGCCCGGGCCGCCGGCGCGCAGGTCCTGCTGGAGCGCGGTGCGCGCTGGATCTCCTGCTCCGACGCCGACAGCCGCGTGGCCGATGACTGGCTGGTGGCGCAGCTGGGGCTCGGTGCCGACGCGGTGTGCGGCACGGTGACCGTCGAGCACTGGGATCAGTCGTTCAATGAGTCGGCTCAGATCCGCTATCACCGCCACTATCAGGCCCGCGACGGACATCGGCACATCCACGGCGCCAACCTTGGGGTCAGCGCCGACGCCTACCGCTGGGCCGGGGGCTTCCCGCCACTGGCCTGCGATGAGGATGTGCAACTGGTGCGAAACCTGGAGCTGTCCGGCGCCGACATCGCCTGGAGCCATCGCCCGCAAGTGCACACCAGTGCTCGTCTGGACAGCCGTGCACGCGGCGGATTCGGTGATTATTTGCGCCACCTGGTACAGATCGATCAAAAAAAAGCGGATCAGATTGATCTGTGACGCGACGAACCGGCCGTCTTGAGCAATACTCTGCTGCGCGGCAATCCAGGGTTCGGAGCGTCGCACGGCAATCCATCCGCCTTCACGGGTCGCGCACGCCTGATTTTCTGCGGCGTCTGTACGACTGAGGGCCAGACACGACAAGGACGTAACACCCATGAAACCGTTATCCCTCAGCGACAACCCATTGCCGGCGCAAATCTGGAACAGCGCCCCGCAACTGGACAACATCCCCGTCATCAATACCCACAGTCTGGTACCCGCCGGTGCCCGAGCGGTGGTGGTCGCGCCACATCCGGGCGATGAAGTGGTGACCTGCGGCGGTCTCCTGCAATTGCTCTCCAGCCTCGGCCATCCCCTGCAATTGCTCTCGATCACTGACGGCAGCGCCAGCCATCCCGGCTCGCGGCAATGGTCGGAAAAGCGCCTGAGCGTGTTTCGCCCGCAGGAAAGCGTCGAGGCCCTGCGCCGTCTCGGCCTGCCGATGCACAGTCTGAAATGGGTGCGCGGCGGGTTCACCGACAATGCGCTGCTCGACCGCGAGGCCGACCTGACCGACTTCATCGCTCGCTACCTGCGCCCCGGTGACGTGGTGTTCAGCACTTGGCGCAATGATCGCAATGACGACCACGAAACGGTCGGACGCGCGAGTGCCAAAGCGGCGGCGCAAGTCGGCGCCACTTTCCATGACGTGCCGGTCTGGGCCTGGCACTGGCCCGAGCGCGACCAAGGCCTGATCCCCTGGGAACGCGCGCGCAAGCTGCGGCTCGATACCTGGACCGTAGCGCGCAAGAGCCACGCCACCCATGCCTACGCCAGTCAGCTCAAGGGCGAACCGGCCATCGGCATTGCACCGATGCTGCCGCCGGTCATCCTCGAACGCATGCGACTGCCGTACGAGATCGTCTTCATCTGAAACAATCATTCCTTGTGGAAGCAAACTTGCTCGCGAAGAGGCCGTGTCAGGCACTTGATGTATTGGCTAAAACACCGCTTTCGCGAGCAGGCTCGCTCCCACAGGGGACTTTTTGTCGGGCATGAAATAGCTGAGCACCGCATATCCAATGTGCGAGCCTGCTCGCGATGAGGCCATAACAGTTGCCGCCTAATCCTTGGGCACGACGTTATCCAGCGCCTGATTCACTGCCAACTCGCCCAGCATCACCACTTGGGCAATGCCCAGCGCCGTATTGCGACTCGGCCCTTCCAGCGTGCCGGCGAAATCACCGAGCATCACCGTGACCGAGGCCAGGGATTCGCAGGCGTTGGCCAGCAGGGATTCGGTGTCGGTTTGCGGGTTGACCATGAACATGCTGCTGGGGGTGTAGGGCGTCGCCATGATTTGCGCGGGTGCCAGGTAGTGGTCGAGGGCGCGTTCGGCGGCTTCGTGGAGTTTTCTGGAGTTGTGGGATTCGTAGGGTGATACCGCGTCTGTGGGCGGCGGATTGGGGGTGGTTTCGGACATCAGATGGAACTCCGATCGAGGCACTTCGAAAGAATGAGTCTCTGTAGGAGCTGCCGCAG
>NZ_CP101655.1:5413975-5548153 GCF_028830055.1 Pseudomonas serboccidentalis | reverse complement strand
TGGGATTGAGTGCATTCAGTTGGAGATGGGTCGGCTGTCAGGCCGCCACCGCCAGCAGGCGAGGGCCTAAAGAAGAGCAAAAACCGAGCGCACGCTTTTCACCACTCAAATGGCCGAGTGTCAGCTCGCCGAAAGCTCTTGATCTTGCCTTACCGGCCCCGTCGGCAGGCTGAGTGGAGGGGTTCATCCGGGGGGGGGGAGCGCAGCGACCGTTTGGCGAAGCCAAACACATCGAGAGGAGGTGCAGCGAAGCAAACCGTAGGCGATGCCCCCGGATGGATCCTGGAGCGAAGGGACCCGAGCCACGGCGAGGGCCGAACGTTGGGGCAAGCCTTTTGGGTTATTTTTTCGCTGGGCCGGCATTCCGGCGTCTGGAAAAAGTGACTCGCCGTAAGGGCGAAACCGCCAGCCGCCACACCCACAGAAACGGATATTCACACAACCCAACCAAGAACATGGTCGGCCCAAAGGCCGCCAAGTCAAAAGAAACAAACCCTGTCAAAAACCTGAACACACAAGCAGAAACACCACCCCCCATTGAAACCACCCCAAGCCTGCCCCATCTAAGACCCATACCCCATTGCGCAGGTGCCCCATGAGCGACCAGCAAGAATTCCCGGACAACCCCGACGACTACACCGAAGCCGAACACATCGAACACACCTCCTCCGGCAAAGGCCTGGCCCTGCCCGGCCAGAACCTGCCGGACAAGGTCTACGTCATCCCGATCCACAACCGCCCGTTCTTCCCGGCCCAAGTGCTGCCGGTCATCGTCAATGAAGAACCCTGGGCCGAAACCCTCGATCTGGTCAGCAAATCCGAGCACCATTCCCTGGCCCTGTTCTTCATGGACACGCCCCAGGAAGACCCGCGCCACTTCAACACCGGGGCCCTCCCCGAATACGGGACGCTGGTCAAGGTCCATCACGCCAGCCGCGAAAACGGCAAACTGCAGTTCGTCGCCCAGGGCCTGAGCCGCGTGCGCATCAAGACCTGGCTCAAACACCATCGTCCGCCGTACCTGGTGGAAGTCGAATACCCGCACCAGCCCACCGAGCCGACCGACGAGGTCAAGGCCTATGGCATGGCGCTGATCAACGCGATCAAGGAACTGCTGCCGCTCAACCCGCTGTACAGCGAAGAGCTGAAGAACTACCTCAACCGCTTCAGCCCCAACGACCCGTCGCCGCTGACCGATTTCGCCGCCGCCCTGACGTCCGCCACCGGCTCCGAGCTGCAGGAAGTGCTCGACTGCGTGCCGATGCTCAAGCGCATGGAAAAAGTCCTGCCGATGCTGCGCAAGGAAGTCGAAGTCGCGCGTCTGCAAAAAGAAATCTCCGCCGAAGTTAACCGCAAGATCGGCGAGCATCAGCGCGAATTCTTCCTCAAGGAACAACTGAAGGTCATCCAGCAGGAACTCGGCCTGACCAAGGACGACCGCAGCGCCGACCTCGAACAGTTCGAGCAGCGCCTGGAAGGCAAAGTCCTCTCGCCGCAGGCGCAGAAACGCATCGAAGAGGAAATGAACAAGCTGTCGATCCTCGAAACCGGCTCGCCGGAGTACGCGGTCACCCGCAACTACCTCGACTGGGCCACCTCGGTGCCGTGGGGCGTGTACGGCGAGGACAAACTCGACCTCAAGCACGCACGCAAGGTGCTCGACAAACACCACGCCGGCCTCGATGACATCAAGGATCGCATCCTCGAATTCCTCGCGGTCGGTGCCTACAAAGGCGAAATCAGCGGCTCGATCGTGCTGCTGGTCGGCCCGCCGGGCGTGGGCAAAACCAGCGTCGGCAAGTCCATCGCCGAATCCCTCGGCCGGCCGTTCTACCGCTTCAGCCTCGGTGGCATGCGCGACGAAGCCGAGATCAAGGGCCACCGTCGCACCTACATCGGCGCGCAGCCGGGCAAACTCGTCCAGGCGCTGAAAGACGTCGAAGTGATGAACCCGGTGATCATGCTCGACGAGATCGACAAGATGGGCCAGAGCTACCAGGGCGACCCGGCCTCGGCGCTGCTGGAAACCCTCGACCCGGAACAGAACGTCGAATTCCTCGACCACTATCTGGACTTGCGCATGGACCTGTCGAAAGTCCTGTTCGTGTGCACCGCCAACACTCTGGATTCGATTCCCGGCCCGTTGCTGGACCGGATGGAAGTGATTCGCCTGTCGGGCTACATCACCGAAGAAAAAGTCGCCATCGCCAAGCGTCACCTGTGGCCGAAACTGCTGGAGAAGGCCGGCGTATCCAAAGCCAGCCTGAGCATCAGCGACGCAGCGCTCAAGGCCTTGATCGACGGTTACGCCCGTGAAGCCGGGGTGCGTCAGCTGGAAAAACAGCTGGGCAAACTGGTACGCAAAGCGGTGATGAAACTGATCGAAGACCCGAAAGCGGTGATCAAGCTCGGGCCGAAGGATCTGGAAGCCTCGCTGGGCCATCCGGTGTTCCGCAATGAACAAGTGCTGTCCGGCACCGGCGTCATTACCGGTCTGGCCTGGACCAGCATGGGCGGCGCGACCCTGCCGATCGAAGCCACGCGGATTCACACGCTCAACCGTGGGTTCAAACTCACCGGGCAACTGGGCGATGTGATGAAAGAGTCGGCCGAGATCGCCTACAGCTACGTCAGCTCGCACCTGAAGTCGTTCGGCGGCGATCCGAAATTCTTCGACGAAGCCTTCGTCCACCTGCACGTGCCGGAAGGCGCAACCCCGAAAGACGGCCCAAGCGCCGGCGTGACCATGGCCAGCGCCCTGCTCTCGCTCGCCCGCAACCAGCCGCCGAAAAAAGGTGTCGCGATGACCGGCGAACTGACGTTGACCGGGCATGTGCTGCCGATTGGCGGGGTGCGTGAGAAGGTGATCGCGGCGCGGCGGCAGAAGATCTTCGAACTGATTCTGCCCGAGCCGAACCGTGGCAACTTCGAGGAATTGCCGGATTACCTGAAGGAAGGCATCACCGTGCACTTTGCCAAAAAATTCTCGGACGTGGCGAAAGTACTGTTTTAACCGCCCCCTTAAAAAGCTGCGAGCCAACACTCGCAGTTTTTTTATGCCTGTTTGTTTTTAAAATCAAAATCAGCAGCACATAACAACCTAAAGGACTGTCAACTCTGACAGTCCTTTCTTTCATCGCACTCCCGATACTTGATGCTCTATTGGCCTTTTATCAGTGAGCACCTTGATGGAAAACCAGACAGCAAATTCCGCCCGCCAACTGGAGAATCTCACCGGAGAATTCAACGCGACATTCACCAACAACATCGCTCCGGGCGAAGCGCGCTTTCCCTACCACTCCCAGACGTTACAAAGCTCAATGCCCAACGTAACTGAACTTCTGGACTTTGATAGTCAATCTGGAGTAACCGCAGCACATCCATCTTTTACCAACGATAAACGAAGCATCCGAATGACACTGAACTCAAACATTACTTCTGGCACCTATACGTTCCCGCAAGATGAAGTCATACGTAACGTGACCTATGGTGAAGTTAAAAAATTCGATCCCGAGTTTCAGTTTACGTCCCAAAAGGCAACCAAAGCAGAGCTCAAGCTGAACATCACAGAGAACGGACGTCGTTACTCAGGCGAGCTCAACTTCGAGGTGGTCAATAACGGAGAAACCTTAACAATAACCTCCACCTTCGATGTTGTATTGCACTTCAAGGAAAACAACTCAGGGCAACTCGATTCATCGACCGCATCCTTTCCACAGGGCAACGTATCAGCGGCGGATCTGCAAAATATAACTGGAGAGTTCAATGCGAAATTTCCTGTTTCCCTCACCCCCGGCGAAACCCCTTTTGCAAGAGCCCATTACCACTCTTCAAGCTTGCGCTACGACACGCTATCTTTGACGCAAGACATTAATTTTTCTAGCCGGAGTGGAAACCTCCCCCTGGACAGTGACATAACCAGCGACGCACGCGGATTTGAAATTCATTTAGAAAAAGGAATCACCTCCGGAACTTATAGCTATCCGAGTCTGAGCAGCCCGATTAAAAACTGCTATACAGCGAAGTGCGCCGCCTAGGCGACAAATATATAAGCTTCAACCTTGAAACCCTGGAAGCAACGCTTGTACTTGAAGTTTTCGAAGAGCGTCGTTACGTCACAAAGAATTTCACTATAAAGGCCCGCACGCCCACAGGGGCAATCTTGAATATAAGGGCCGACTTTGACATTTACCTGTCCGCAGATTAAACGGCACTGGGTTCACACGGTTTGACCGCCCCCAATCGGTCGAGCCGTAACCCCAATCAAAGCAGCCAACTCCACGACACACTTTGTCTCATCTTCAGTTATGCTCGCCGTTCGTCGCCAACGTCGGAGCCGCTGACCTTATGTCCCCCACTCGCCTGTTTGTCCCCCTCGCCCTCTCTCTACTGGCCGCCTGCGCCACGCAGCCAAAACAGAACGTGACCGTGGAAAAACAGAGCGAATGCCCCGTGCGTCTCACCAATGGGCAAAACCTGATCGTGATGCTGCCGAGCAACCCCACCACCGGTTACCGCTGGGCCATTCAGGATTCGGCCGGCGGCGTGCTGCGCGCGCTCAGCCCCGAGGTTTATAGCAATCCTGAAGACGCCGGAGTGGTCGGTGCGGCCGGCATTTCGACCTGGCGTTTCCAGGCCTTCGCTCACGGCACCGGGCGTTTGCGTTTGACCTCGCAACAGCCGTGGGCGCCGGAAGTGCTACCGGTGGAAACCTTTGACTGCGCGATTACGGTGAACTGATCGTGGGCTGGCTGATTCTGGCGCTGATGGGCGCGGTGACGTTTCTCTACGGTGTGAGCACCCATGCGGCGCTGCTGTGCCTGTTGGTCAAACCGTTGCCCGTCCTGGCGTTGCTCGGCTGGCTGCATGATGCGCCGCCCAGCGACTATCGGCGCTGGATCAGCCTGGGCCTGATTTTTTCGCTGCTCGGGGATGTGTTGCTGGCGTGGCCGGGTGATTTGTTTGTGTTTGGCCTCGGCGCGTTTCTGGTCGCGCACCTGGCGTATCTCAAGGCCTATCTGAGTGACTGCAAACGTCTGGCGCTCTTGCCGCTGGTGCTTGCACTCGGCGTAGGTGCGGTGCTGCTGGGGATTTTGATTTCCGGTGGTCTGGGGCCTTTGCTGGTGCCCGTGGTCGTCTATGGCACCGCCATCAGCGCAATGCTCTGGCGCGCCCTCGCCCGCCTCGGCACCGATGTGCCCCAGCGTTCAGCGCTATTGGCGGCAGCGGGGGCGGTGGCGTTCGTGTTCTCTGACAGTGTGATCGGCATCGACCGCTTTGTGGCGCCGTTCCATGCTGCGCCGTACGTGATCATCCTCAGTTACTGGCTTGGGCAGTGGGGGATTGCTGCCTCCGCTTTCTCCCAGAAACCTCACTAACCCCTGTGGTGAGGGAGCTTGCTCCCGCTGGGTTGCGAAGCGACCCCAAACTCGGCGCACGCGATACTGCAGGTATATCTCGTCAGTAGGTTTTACGACTGCTGCGCAGCCGAGCGGGAGCAAGCTCCCTCGCCACAGTTATGTATTCCACGCTTGTGTCTGGCGCTTTATCAGACAACCCAAGCATCCCCGCGCCACTTTGGCTAAAATGCCGGCCTTTTCCACCGACACCGCCGGAACCGCCGTGAGCAAAGAACCCGATCGTATTTTCGCCAAGCCTTTGGCCCAGGTGCCTGACTTCGCCTTCAACGAAGACGTGGTGCGGGTGTTCCCGGACATGATCAAGCGCTCGGTGCCGGGTTACCCGACCATCGTCGAAAACCTCGGTGTGCTCGCCGCGCAGTTCGCACAGCCGAACAGCGTGCTCTACGACCTCGGCTCATCGCTGGGCGCGGTCACTCAAGCCCTGCGTCGCCACGTGCGTACCGACGGTTGCCGGGTGATCGCTGTGGATAACTCGGCGGCAATGGTCGAACGCTGCCGCGAGTACCTCAACGGTCAGGATTCGATGTTCCAGGAATTGCTGCCGGTCGAAGTGATCGAAGGCGACATCCTCGCGCTCGAGTTCAAACCCGCCTCGGTGGTGGCGCTGAACTTCACTCTGCAATTCATCGCCCCGGAGCAGCGCACCGCATTGCTGTCGCGCATTCGCCAATCGCTGCTGCCGGGCGGCGCGTTGATTCTGTCGGAGAAGCTGCGTTTCAACGATACCGAGGAGCACGCGCTACTCACCGATCTGCATGTCGCGTTCAAACGCGCCAACGGCTACAGCGAACTGGAAATTGCCCAGAAGCGCAGCGCCATCGAAAACGTCATGAAGCCCGACAGCCTCGAAGAACACCGCGAACGCCTGCTGGCCGCCGGGTTCTCGAAAGTCGTGCCGTGGTTCCAGTGTCTTAACTTTGCCTCGTTGATTGCCTTGCCATGATTGATCTGTCCCCCCTCGCCCGCCGCCTGGCCGGTACCCCGCTGGCCGACTGGGCCAACACCCTGCAAGTGCAACTCGACAAGAAAATGGAAAAGGGCCACGGCGATCTGGAGCGCTGGCAAAGTGCGCTGGACGCCTTGCCGAAGATCCAGCCGAGCGAAATCGATCTGCTCAATGGCTTGAAACTCGATACCGATTGCGACGACGAAACCCGCGCGCAAATGCGCACCGCGCTGATGGGCCTGTCGCCGTGGCGCAAAGGGCCGTTCGACCTGTTCGGCGTGCATGTCGACACCGAATGGCGCTCGGACTGGAAGTGGTCGCGGGTGTCTCCGCATCTGGACCTGAAGGGTAAACGCATCCTCGACGTCGGTTGCGGCAACGGCTACTACATGTGGCGCATGCTTGGTGCGGGCGCCGACAGCGTGATCGGCGTCGATCCGAACTGGCTGTTCTTCTGCCAGTTCCAGGCGGTGCAGCGTTACCTGTCCGAGCCCAACGCCTGGCATCTGCCGTTCCCGTTCGAAGACCTGCCGCCGAATCTGGAAGGTTTCGACACGGTGTTTTCCATGGGCGTGTTCTACCACCGTCGCTCACCGATCGAGCATTTGCTGGCGCTCAAGGACTGCCTGGTCAAGGGCGGCGAACTGGTGCTGGAAACCCTGGTGGTCGAAGGCGACAAACATCAGGTGCTGGTGCCGGAAGACCGCTACGCGCAGATGCGCAACGTGTGGTTCCTGCCCTCGGTGCCGGCACTGGAATTGTGGCTGCGCCGAGCAGGTTTCACCGATGTGAAGTGTGTGGACGTCAGCACCACCACGGTTGAAGAACAGCGCGGCACCGAGTGGATGAAGTACCAGTCGTTGAGCGACTTCCTTGATCCCGAGGATCACAGCAAGACCGTCGAAGGGCTGCCGGCGCCGATGCGGGCAGTGATCGTCGCCCGCAAATAAAGCAAAATCAAAAGATCGCAGCCTTCGGCAGCTCCTACATTGATCCCTGTAGAAGCTGCCGAAGGCTGCGATCTTTTGATCTTAATCCCGACTTGCGCGACGGGCTCTGAAGAATTCGGTCAGCACCGCCCCACACTCCTCCGCCAGCACCCCGCCTTCATACAGCACCCGGTGATTCAAAAAGCCCTGGGTAAAGAACTGTCCCTGACTCTGCACAATCCCCGCCTTGGGCTCCAGCGCGCCATACACCACCCGCGCGATCCGAGAATGCACGATCAACCCGGCGCACATGCTGCATGGCTCCAGCGTCACGTAGAGCGTGCTGCCCGGCAGGCGATAATTGTTAACCGCTTGAGCGGCGGCGCGGATCGCGACCATTTCCGCATGGGCACTCGGGTCGCTGCCACTGATCGGGCAGTTGAAACCACGACCGATGATCTCACCGTCCTGCACCAGCACCGCGCCCACCGGCACTTCGCCGAGGGCTGCGCCTTGGGCGGCAAGGGCCAGGGCTTCGCGCATGAAATCACGGTCACGGCTGCGGTCGATGATCGCGGCGGGGCGAATCTGGCGCATCACTTCACCTCGATGGCGGCCATCAGGCCGGTTTCCATGTGGTCGATCACGTGGCAGTGGAACATCCACACCCCCGGGTTATCCGCTACCAGCGCCACTTGCGCACGCTCGTTCTTGCCCAGCAGGTAAGTGTCGGTGAAGTACGGGATGATCTTGTGCCGGTTCGACGCAATCACCTTGAAGCTCATGCCGTGCAGGTGGATCGGGTGCTGGTACTGGGTCATGTTTTTCAATTCGAAAATGTAGCTCTGGCCCAGCTTCAGGCTGGCGATCGGCCGGTCAGCGCAAGTCTTGTCGGTGATGTCCCAGGCCTTGCCGTTGATCTGCCACAGGCTCGGCGGCTTGCCGTTGTCGACGTTGACCGACACCGAACCGACCCATTCGAAATTGAAGTTGAGTTTCTCGGCATTCGCCAGATCCGGCTCGGCCACCGGGTTGGCGGGCAAGGCTTTCGGCCACTCGGTCGGCGCATCGTTGTTGACCACTGAGCGCAGGGTGCCCAGGCGCACCGGGCCGTTACGCAGCGACAGTTCTTCACCGGCCGGCGGCGCCTTGATCGCCAGACAAATGCGCATGCCCGGCCCCAGCCAGTATTCCTTGCCCAGCGGCCGCGGCTCGACCGGGTTGCCGTCCAGCGCATAGATCTGCGCTTCGACGCCAGGAATGTTGATGCGGTACGTCAGGGTGTTGTCGAGGTTAAGCAGACGCACGCGGGTGATCTGCCCGGCCGGCAACTCGATCACCGGCAACGGCACGCCGTTGATGGTCGACAGCCGCCCGGCCGTGCCGCCACGGGCCGCTTCACGGGGGATGCTGAATTCGACGAAATTACCTTGCTCGTCGATGTGCCAGTTTTTCAGGCTCAGGGTCTTTTCATACTTGAAACCGGTCGGTTCACGCTCTTCAACGATCAACGGCCCGACTAGCCCACGCCCCAGTTCTTCGCTGCTGCTGACGTGCGGGTGATACCAGTAGCTACCGGCGTCCGGCACGCGGAATTTGTAATCAAAGTACTCACCGGGCAATACCGGCAGTTGCGAGACGTACGGCACGCCGTCCATTTCCAGCGGCAGGCGGATGCCGTGCCAGTGAATGGTGGTCGCCACCGGCAAGTGGTTGATGAAGCGCACGCGCAGCCATTCGCCCTGACGCACGCGCAACTCGGTGCCCGGCGCCGACGGGCCGAACGCCCAGGCCTCGGTCTTGTGCCCCGGCACCAGCTCGACGTCCAGCGGCGCGGCGATCAGTTCGTAGTCGTGACCGGCCTCGGCCTCGGCGACCTTGCCCAGCCAGTAACGCGACGCGCCTCCCGCTCCGACACCAACGACAACAAGACCGGCCAGGCCACCGAGGATTTGGCGACGGGTAAAGGACATGAACTCAACTACCTCACGTATCTGCGTCGGGCCAGCGGCCCGCAAAAGGCAAATACGATACACCTGCAATTGCGAAACAGTAAGGGTGACCCGGGGCCGCACCGGGTGAAAAATCACTTGCGGAGCGAACTGGCAATGCTCCGATAGAGGGGGTTGAAGTATGGACAAAATAGTGGCACTTTGACCACAACCCTTCATTGGATCCAAATAAAAACACAAGGACTGTGCATGCCTGCATACCCGGGATGGCTCGACAGGGTAATCGACCAAGTGGTCAACGACCCAATTAACGCCGACTGTCGAACCACAGCCAATACGTATTTGGGATGGCCGCGAGACACGGTTTTTTATGAAGTCATTAAAGGTGGACAAGCTGACTTCGATGCCCCTCAGAAAAAACTCGCAGGCCCGGACAAAGCTCTTCTGTATGCAAAGTACAACCAAAGTCGACATCTGGATGAACTCAGATGCGCTTTCGATCAGCTCTTCAAAACCTCGGTTTTAAGCAACCGCCCGACGGTAGTCGATCTCGGCTGCGGCCCATTTACTGCGGGCCTGTCCCTGGCTTCGGTGCTGGGACAAGAAAAGATGTTCCGTTATTACGGCGTGGATCGGTATGAATCCATGCTCGCCCTGGGACACCAGATGGCGGAGGCCACAAAGGCCCAAGGCGCCCTGCACCCTCAAACGCACCTTCAGTTCACCGACAATCTGTCGAATATCGACTTCGGAGCCGTGCGAGGTGAACTCACTATTTTCGTTGCATCGTACCTGCTTGCCAGCCCAACTCTGGATCCGGAGGAATTGGTTGCTGACATCCTTGCCGCTCACAAGCGCATAGGTCCTGGTCCATGCGCGGTGCTCTATACCAACAGCTCAAGCCCAAAAGCCCGGGAAAAATTCCCTGCCTTCAATGACTCTCTGATCGCTGGAGGTTTTCAGTCCTTTCGCGAGAAAGTCGAGCTGTTTGAGCTCACGCGTAACCCTAAAGATCTTCATTACGCCCTCTTTTTCAAGAGTGCGACACGCTAAACATGCAGAGATAAACATTCATGAAACTCCCGCTGTTAGATGATTTGATCGACGAACAGATGCAGATTTACGATGCGCCGCCGGATAAAAACCTGTTCGTCCTGGGGCCTCCGGGTTCGGGAAAAACCACGATGGCCGTTCACCGCACTCAATATTTGAGAACTTTGAAACGCGGTGCGGTGTTGATTACCAAAAACAGGATGCTCGCCGCGCTTGCTGCCCAGCTAGGTAGCGGATCGACTACCAGCACAATGAATACGTTTTTTACCAGAGACTTCTTCACTCGATTCAATTTCCGCGCCCCCCAACCGGTCAAACGATTTCAGTACGACTGGCCGGCGGTGATGGCGCAATACGAAGCTGCGAAGGTCGAGCCGACACTTGACCACCTGATCATTGACGAAGGCCAAAATCTGCCTGCTGATTTCTATGCATGGGCCGTGCGTTATGGCGCAAAGAACGTCACTGTTTTTGCCGACGAAGATCAGACTACGGACAATCAGCGAGCCTCTATTCAAGATATTCGCAATGCACCCATGCCTGAGCCGGTCCGACTGAAGGAGAACCATCGCAACACCGAAGAAATCGCCTGGGTCGCTGAGCATTTCCATCATCGCGCCAATACATTGCCACCTGGCATTATCCGTCGCGGGCGAGGTGGTTCAGTGCCGCGCCTCGAACCCATTTCCAATTGGGCAGATGCGGTAAATCTGATCGCCAATGGCTACCGCAACCGAGGTGGCATAATCGGTGTGATCGTACATAAAGTCAGGGACGCGCAAGAACTGCAATCGCAACTGCGAGCCTCCTTGCCCCCCGATACAAGGATCGATGTATATACCCACGAATCGCCCAAAGGCAGCGAGCATCAAATCAAGTTGATGACGCCCGGAATCACTGTTCTGACAAGCCTCGCAGTGATTGGCCTTGAATTCGACACCGTCTACTTGCAAGATCTCTTTCGCTCAACTCCGGAAAGAACCACCGATGAGCAAAGACGCCTGTACATGCTCTGTGCACGAGCACGGGATCACCTCACCATTTTCAACGGCCTGCCTCCTTTGACTCAGCAGCAACTATCCCGATTACCCGCTCCGAACCTTCTGAACAGATGATTGCGAAGCCGCAGGCGCCAATGACAACGATGCCATTGTTCCTTGAAAGCGAGCAGGACGACGCTTGCCCTGTTGAAAGTCAGCCTCCCAGAAAAGGATTCGCTCTCTCGCTCGACCACCGGGCCTGGCTGAGTTTTCTGGCCGACGAATGGTGCATGCCTGCAAACGAAAAAGCCCTGTATCTGGGTGTAAATCAACCATTGGAGCTCAAGCTCCCAGAGGACCGAATCGCCGTTACCGCGTGGTTCGATCCAGATCGGCTTCCCCAGATAAAGGTGCTGAGATACCGCAATAGATCGTGGGCCAACGGTTCATTCGATCTGAAGATAGACAAGAAAATCTGTTGGCCCAGCGCACTGCCTTTGTTCGCAGTCAGTCAATTTTGCGTGAAGTCTGAATCAGACAGAGAGCGCTTGATTGCTATGGTGCATAGCTTCTCGAACCTTGCGTTGCCAAAACAGCCGATTTTCGTTGTGGACGAAGTCACTCAGGCTTTTAATCCTCCCAAGAAATCACCAAGCACACCTATATTCCCGCCAGATCGATGGAATGCATTACGAGGTGCCGCAACGATGGCGGTGTGGGCTATCCCCACCATAGAGCCGTGGCTGGATGTTCTCTGCAGCTCATTGTCAGATCAACAGCCCTCTGAACTTCTTGGTGCCCTTGATGCACCATGGCTCGCTTATTTGCCATGGCATCAGCCTTCTGAGCCAACAGTTACGACACCGGCAATCGCCTTGTGGCGCGCCATGGTTGAGACATTTTCCGAAGTCAATGTACGAGAGGCATGGCGCCCTTCGGAACTGCTCGAAACCATATGCGACAAAGCCCGATGCGCAGCCATTGAACCTGGCGAGCTGGACGAACTGCTTCTGCAAACGAGCGCGATTCTGGAAGACAAACAGATCGTGCAAAAAGAAAGAGGCGACTATGACCCGGTAGGCTTGGTGCTACAGCTGATTCTGTTGCGCCCAAAACCTGACCAGTTCATCACCTGGAAAAACGATATGCCCGCCTTACCCCCTGCTATCTGGTGGTCGGGTGCCATACTGAGCGGGCTGGTCACAGGTTATCGAAATCTTGAGCTGCGTTTCAGAGGACTTACTGAATCAAGTCGACTTCTAGCCTTGATCACGTGGCAACTGAGATCTACCCAAAAGGCTCCTGCTCCTCAATGGCCTGGGAATCCGCTCGGTGCACTGAGTTGGAAAAATGCTCAAGGTCAAATCGAACTTTTGAACTGCGATATAACCTGGGCTGAACGTCCGTTAGGCAAGCGTGGAACCTGGTTTAACGCAAGCTTCGAAAACCCTGCTGTTCTGGAAAAAGCTATCGAGATTGCCCGAAGTCTCTTCCCCAGCGCCATTCGCCCTACTTTGCGAATCCAAAATAGTACTATTCAACTATCGGGCCCTGGGCACATTGAAATTGATCAAAGCGCCCGTCAACTCAATGTAACGGGCGATCTCTATTTCGATCTGGCTGAGGGTGCCGAACAAGTCGATCGATTTGACTCAGGCATTTTCAAAAAATGGTTGGCAACTGGAAGTATCGCGCAAAAACTTCCTCTCCCGCCACGCGAAATGGTTGCCCCGGAGATAGTGACCGAGCCACTCGCACCGAAAGGTCTCAAGGTTATGCGTGATTTCATAACCAAAGAAGAAGAGATTCGCTTGCTGGAGTGGGTCGAGCTGGGTGATTGGTTATCTGACTTGAAACGTAGAGTCCAGCACTATGGTTGGAAATACAATTACAAGCTTCGCAAGGTTGACTCTGCCTCGTATCTAGGGCCTTTACCAACGTGGGCGCAAACTTTGGGGCAGCGCTTATTCGACCTCGGCATGGTGAAGGAATTACCCGATCAAGTGATCGTTAATGAGTACGTAGGAAACCAGGGAATTAGTAAGCACATTGATTGCCCCGACTGCTTCCGCGGTCCTATTGTGACCATCAGTCTATGCGAAACATGGCAAATGATTTTCAGATCAGGCAATGATAAATTTGAGACTCGCCTTGCTCAACGAAGTGCAGTCTCAATGGATGGACCAGCCCGATATGAGTGGTCACATGAAATACCACAACGCAAAAACGAGCAGGACAGTGTACGAGGGCGTCGAATTTCTTTAACGTTCAGAAAAGTTAATAGAGAGCCACCAACCAACATTAACTAATTCGTCAAATATTCTCTTTAAAAACCTCCTCATCTCTTGATCTGGAGGTTTTTTATTAACGAAGGCTTTAGAAAATCAAGCCTCGATAAGGATCAGACACTTCACCGCTTTTGAAAAACACACTTGGCCAAAAACACTGCTACTCGTCAGGACGATGGAGGAGCGGTTTGTCTCTCATCAGTCCCCATTCCTCTAGTGAAGCAGCTTGTTACCGTTAGAGTGCGAAGCAACCTGACAACCGGGGAGAACTTTCCGTAGAATGCTGGCGTGGCTATGGAACACCTTCCTTCTAAACCCTATGAACTAGGGGTTCCGCTCTCCACTCCGCGCCTGCTCCTAGCAGGCGTTTTCATATTGGCTGTAGACATGATGCTGCAGCTCGCTCACGACGGCGACTCTGGGAGAAAATCAAGGATGAATCAGGAGATGTTCCTGCGTCGCCGTAGCAAAGTTCACGTCCCGATGGGCACTGGCGGCGCCACGCGCGCTCAGGTCGCCTCGGCTGTCCGGGAAATCGCGGCGTTCCGGTGCGTACTGTCAGAGCCTCTGATTGAACAAATCGGCCTGTTGTCGGCGACAGAACTCAAGTACTGGTTGCGTGACATTGTCGGAGTTCTCCGGCGCAGGAGTGGCGCTCATGTGCAGCACAGACCGTTTTATCCTGACTTTCCAGAGCAGGTTCTGACAGCCTCGGAAGCCGAGCTGTACCTTAACGCCGTCATGCATTACCTCACGCTTCGACGTTTACCAGCGACTGAAGAATCTCGACCTCCACTGCTTGAAGGCAACGTCATACCCTGGACTATCGAGCCGGGAAGCATTCCTGAGTTCGAGTCACTGCTCGAGCCGCTGGTTTCATCACACACCTCGCTCTCCGAAGAAGAAGTTTTCGATGTCATCTGGTTTATCCGCGAGTACAAAAGTGATGTGTTCCGTCTGCTGCCTGAGGTCATCCCGTTCCGGGAGATCCGGGCACAGGTTGGCGGTGCACTGATCCTGCATGTAGCTGGCGATACACGGGTAGACGTATTCCTGGAGCGAAATGTCGAGACGGCAACTGACGTATTACGACTCGCGGTCGCGTTGAACGGAGGGGATGTGTCACTGGCGACCGCTACGACACGCTTCAAAGCGATGAAGCGCTCGATGCGGCGCCTGCTGTTGAGTCTGCTCGATCGAACACTCAACGCTACAGAAGACGTGATGCGGCAAGCCGAGCGATGGAAACGCCTGGCTGAAGTACTTCATCCGGGCGACTACGCCGATAAGTACCCAAGAGCGCTGGCCGCCATCACGGCGGCGCGTCGCAACGAAGCGCCTGACTCATTTGGTTCACGAGTCGAAACATTGTTCGCCCAGAGTGATATTGCCGAGCTTGTCCCCGTGCTACAGAGTCGTCCCGGTGAGTTCGCACGACGGCTGGACGCGACCCTGCGGCGCGCGACGCAACCAGAACCGGTTCTCGATGCGTTCGAGGCTGTTGCGGCACAAGTGTCCTCACCTGTCCTGCTGCAGTTGCTGGCCCAGTCGCGTGCGCCGCGCCCCCTACCCCTTCGGGCGTTCGCACCGAAAGGTTCATTCGCAAAAGTCTATGGCATCGAGGATCACCGAGAGCCTCTCGCGCCCGAGGTGCTGGCTCGTGCAGCCCGAATCTGCGAGGACGCTCTAGTAACGCGTTTTGCGACACTACCGCCATTGGGTCGCTGTTACATTGATCCAGAATTACGCGAATACAGGGTACCGCTGGCACAACGCGCTTCAGCGAAGTCACTACGTACACTGGTGCGGGGCAGCCGATTGCCGATGCCTGACACCCGTTTCATTCGCCTTTTTTTGTGGTGGAAAAACGGCCGTTCACGCACGGACATCGATTTGTCCGCCGCATTTTTCGATGCCAACTTCGTGTTCAGAGAAACGGTTGCGTACTACAACCTGAGAGATTACGGCGGCTGCCACAGCGGCGACATCGTCGACGCACCCGAAGGGGCGTCGGAGTTCATCGACCTCGACCTTGACGTCCTCGTCGAGAAGGGAGTCCGTTATGTCGTCACGTCCATCAACTCGTACACCCAACAGCCGTACTGCGATCTTCCAGAGTGCTTCGCTGGCTGGATGGCCCGCACGGATACGGCATCAGGTGAAATATTCGAGCCGCGAACCGTGTTCGATCGTATCGATATCGCATCCGACACACAGATCTGTCTGCCATTCGTGATGGACTTGCAGGAGCAACGCGTGATCTGGGCCGACCTGGGACTGACCTCAGCTCCCCGGTGGAACAATGTCGGGAACAACCTCAGCGGAATATCCTTGATGCTGCGGGCTTTGATACATACACCACGGCCTGATCTGGAGACATTGTTCGATTTGCATGCACGAGCACGAGGCGAACGAGTAGCGTCGCCGCAGCAGGCACAAGCGGTGTTTGCACCTGATCAAGGGATAACGCCGTTCGATACAGATTTGATTCGGTCGCAGTTCCTCTAATATCGCCTGCCTTTGCGTTCATTGAGAACGACAACTCTGCCTCGGTACTTTCCGCCCAAAAACAAAAATGCCAGTCAGCTTAACTGACTGGCATTTTCTATAATCCCTCTTGCGCCTCTCCGGATCTAACGTTGCAATCTAGAGGGCGCGGCGCGGGATCATTCCCACTCAATAGTCGCCGGCGGCTTGCTCGACACGTCGTAAGTGACGCGGGAGATGCCTTCGATTTCATTGATGATGCGGCCGGAAACGGTTTCCAGCAGTTCGTAAGGCAGGTGTGCCCAACGCGCGGTCATGAAGTCGATGGTTTCCACGGCACGCAGCGCCACGACCCAGGCGTAACGACGGCCATCGCCGACCACGCCAACCGATTTCACTGGCTGGAACACCACGAACGCCTGGCTGACTTTGTGGTACCAGTCGGCCTTGCGCAGCTCTTCGATGAAGATGTGGTCGGCACGACGCAGCAGGTCGGCGTATTCCTTCTTCACTTCGCCGAGGATGCGCACGCCCAGGCCCGGGCCCGGGAACGGGTGACGGTAGACCATGTCGTACGGCAGGCCCAGTTCCAGACCCAAGCGACGGACTTCATCCTTGAACAGTTCGCGCAGTGGCTCGACCAGTTTCAGGTTCATCTCTTCCGGCAGGCCGCCCACGTTGTGGTGCGACTTGATCACGTGCGCCTTGCCGCTTTTCGCGCCAGCCGACTCGATCACGTCCGGGTAGATGGTGCCCTGTGCCAGGTATTTGATGTTGTCCAGCTTGCAGGACTCGGCATCGAACACGTCGATGAAGGTACGGCCGATGATCTTGCGCTTCTTCTCCGGGTCGGCTTCGCCGGCCAGGTTGTTGAGGAACTGGTCTTCAGCGTTGGCGCGGATCACCTTCACGCCCATGTTCTCGGCGAACATGGCCATCACTTGCTCGCCTTCGTGCAGGCGCAGCAGGCCGTTGTCGACGAATACGCAGGTCAGTTGATCACCGATGGCCTTGTGCAACAGCGCCGCAACCACCGAGGAGTCAACGCCGCCGGACAGGCCCAGCAGCACGTTGTCGGTACCGACTTGTGCGCGGATGTTGGCGATGGCGTCTTCAGCGATCTTCGACGGAGTCCACAGGGCTTCACAACCGCAGATGTCCAGCACGAAGCGCGACAGGATGCGACCGCCCTGCTTGGTGTGAGTCACTTCCGGGTGGAACTGCACGCCGTAGTAAGCGCGATCGTCGTTGAACATGCCGGCGATCGGGCAGCTTGGGGTGCTGGCCAGGATGTGGAAGTCTTCCGGCATCTTGGTGACCTTGTCACCGTGGCTCATCCACACGTCGAGACCGAACAGGCCATCGGCGTCGATGTGGTCTTCGATGCCGTCGAGCAGGCGGCTCTTGCCGACCACGTCAACGCGGGCGTAGCCGAACTCACGCAGTTCGGAACCTTCAACCTTGCCGCCCAGTTGCTCGGCCATGGTCTGCATGCCGTAGCAGATACCGAAGACCGGCACGCCCAGGTCAAACACGGCTTGCGGGCAGCGCGGGCTGTTGGCTTCGTGCACGGACTCGGGGCCGCCGGCGAGGATGACGCCTTTAGGAGCGAATTCGCGGATCGCATCTTCATCCATGTCGAACGGGTGCAGTTCGCAGTACACACCGATCTCGCGCACGCGGCGGGCGATCAGTTGGGTGTATTGCGAACCGAAGTCGAGGATCAGGATGCGGTGAGCGTGAATGTCGAGGGCCATGATTCAGTCTCGTCTTAAGTAATTCAGAAACAGTCGTGATTCAGAAACAACTCGGGGCTGAATAAAACAGCCCCGGTTGCTTGATGATTTGCTTGAAGCCTCAACCTACGCGGTAGTTTGGCGCTTCTTTGGTGATCTGCACGTCGTGAACGTGGGATTCGGCCATACCGGCACCGGTGATCCGCACGAACTCAGGCTTGGTACGCATTTCTTCGATGTCGGCACTGCCGGTGTAGCCCATCGAGGAACGCAGGCCGCCCATCAACTGGTGGATGATCGCCGTCAGGGTGCCTTTGTACGGCACACGGCCTTCGATACCTTCCGGAACCAGTTTCTCGGCGCCTGCCGAAGAGTCCTGGAAGTAACGGTCGGACGAGCCTTGCGCCTGGGACATGGCGCCCAGCGAACCCATGCCGCGATAAGCCTTGTACGAACGGCCCTGGAACAGTTCGATCTCGCCCGGGGCTTCTTCAGTACCGGCGAACATCGAGCCCATCATCACGCAGGAAGCACCGGCCACGATGGCCTTGGACAGGTCACCGGAGAAACGGATACCGCCGTCGGCGATCAACGGAACGCCAGTGCCTTCAAGGGCAGCGGCAACGTTGGCGATGGCACTGATTTGCGGAACGCCGACACCGGCGACGATACGGGTGGTGCAGATCGAGCCAGGGCCGATACCGACCTTGACGGCGTCGGCGCCGGCTTCGGCCAGGGCCTTGGCGGCTGCGCCGGTGGCAATGTTGCCGCCGATCACCTGCACTTCAGGGAAGTTCTCCTTGACCCAGCGAACGCGGTCGATCACGCCTTTGGAGTGACCGTGCGCGGTGTCGACCACCACCACGTCCACACCGGCATTGACCAGCGCGGCAACGCGGTCACCGGTGTCTTTACCGGTACCGACGGCAGCGCCAACGCGCAGACGACCTTGATCGTCCTTGCTGGCCAGCGGGTAGGCTTTGGCTTTTTCGATGTCTTTGACGGTCATCATGCCTTTGAGGGCAAACTTGTCGTCGACGATCAGGACTTTTTCCAGGCGGTGCTTGTGCAGCAGCTCGCGGACTTCGTTCTTGTTGGCGCCTTCACGCACGGTGACCAGACGCTCTTTAGGCGTCATCACTTCGCGGACGGTGGCATCCAGACGGGTTTCGAAGCGTACGTCACGGGAAGTGACGATGCCGACCAGGTCGCCATCGTGCAGAACCGGAACGCCGGAAATATTGTGCATGCGGGTCAGGTCGAACAAATCACGTACCGTGGCGTCAGCCTCGATGGTGATCGGGTCTTTGACGACGCCGGCTTCGAACTTCTTGACCTTGCGCACTTCGGCAGCTTGCTGCTCGATGGTCATGTTCTTGTGGATGATACCGATACCACCTTCCTGAGCCATGGCGATTGCCAGACGGGCTTCAGTGACGGTGTCCATGGCGGCGGAAACCAGTGGAATATTCAGCTCGATGCCACGGGTAAGGCGGGTCTTGAGACTGACTTCGTTAGGAAGCACCTCGGAATAACCAGGCACTAGGAGAATGTCGTCGAATGTCAGAGCTTCTTGGCTGATACGCAGCATCGCGGGGGCTCCCGAGCGGGAAAATGGAAGCGCGCCATTATAGTCAGACACCCCCTGCTGTTCAACGTAAAACTCTGTCTATTATCGATGTTACTGATGTACGGAAAACCCTGCTTTTTGTAGGAGCTGCCGAAGGCTGCAATCTTTTGGCTTTGATTGACACAAACAAGATCAAAAGATCGCAGCCTTCGGCAGCTCCTACAGGGGTCAGAGTTCGACTTTTACCCAGCTGACAGGTTGATCCAGCCAATCGGCGAATTCGTCGATAAAGCTCTGCTTGAACCCGGCTTCCAGCCAGTTGTTGAAGATAAATCCCAGGTTGGAAAACGCGCATTCCTGCAAGTACAGAAAACCGTTGATGTCGTCTTCATGCCCGCATTCAGGGCAGGTGAAGTTGTCGGTACGCCCGGGCATCCAGTCTTCCAGGCTTTCGAACAGCGCCTCGCCGACTTCGCGGCGGCACTCGGCGCAACCGGCTTCTTCGAGAAAGCCCTTGGCCGGGGTATAGATGCAGCGCTTGACGATGATCTCCAGGCCGTTGATCGGTTCACCGAAGGGCAGCGCCTCGGGGTGCAGCACCACCGCACGCGCGCCGTCGGCAATGGCGTGGGCCATGCGGTTGCCGGTGCGACCGCAGGTGGTCAGCTGTTCTTCGATGATGTTCTTGCGCACCAGCCAGCGCACGATCGCCCGCGCCCGGGGTTCGTGGACCGGCAGGGTGGAGATTTTCGGGACGATGATGCTTTGCGAATTCATGGGTGCAAGCCTGCTGCAAATTCCGGGATAGACCCTGTAGGAGCGAGCCTGCTCGCGATAGCGGTGTGTCAGACACATCAATGTTGACTGATCGTCTGCTATCGCGAGCAGGCTCACTCCTACAAGAAATGGCGGCCGGCAGCTTAATCCCTGACAGAATCCGGTCAAGTGCTCACGCCATACTAATAATGTAGCGCCCGATCAACGCAATCCCGCTCGCCAGCACCAGCCAGGTCACCAACCGTACAAACGCCTCGCGCGACAAGCGCATGGTCAACCGCCGCCCAGTCCACAGCCCCAGCGCCATGGCCGGCAACAGACACAGCGCCAGCATCAACAAGGGAAGCTCGGCATACACCCCGGCAAGGGCGAACAGACTCAAACGCACCACCGTGCTGCAACTGATCAGCGCACTTTGCGTGGCCCGGGCCGCGTCTTTGGGCAGACGGCTGTTGAGATAGATCGCATACAAGAAGCCGCCACTGCCGAACAGCGCACCAAACAGCCCGCCCACCGTGCCCATCGGCAACGCCCACCCGGCAGACAACTGCGTCGGCCGGGTTTTCACCCACAGGCTGTAAATCGCATAGGCGCTGATGAACAGCCCCATCAACAACAGAAGCAAATCAGATTTGAGGTTAAGCAGGAAAATCACCCCCAACGTGCACCCCACCGCCATGCACGGCAGCAACCACAACAACTCGAGCTTGGCCACGTCCCGGCGCGAAGGCAGCAGATTGCCGAACGCCGCGACGAAATCCAGCAGCACCAGCAACGGCACGATTTTCGACAGCGGCATGAACAGAATCAGAATCGGCCCCGCGACCAGCGCCGTACCGAATCCGGCAATTCCGAAAACGATATAGGCCAGCGTGATCCCCAAGCCGATCACCGCCCAGCCGCCCGCGCCCCACGACCACTCGCTCAACAACCCCAGCACACTCATCGATCCGCTTCCTTAATAAGCCTGAGATGACTTTAGCCAGCGCCAAGCGTTGCGACTAATATGTTCAAAGGCCATTACTCATCTCGAAAAGGCATACCTTGTGCTGTCGATCCGTCAACTGCGTTACTTCGTGGAAATCGCCGAGTGCGGCAGTTTCAGTGCCGCCGCTGAACGCCTGTTCATCGCGCAATCGGCGCTGAGCCGGCAGATCAAGGACATGGAAACCCGCCTGCAAACACCGCTGTTCGAACGCACCGCGCGCCAGCCCCGGCTCACGGCGGCGGGCGAGGCGTTTTTGCCGCGGGCCAGAAACCTGCTCAATGAACTGAGCAAGGCCAGCGCGATGGCGACCGAAGTCGGTAACGGCCAACGGGGCACGTTGCGCCTGAGTCATTCCAGCACTGTGTCGATCAGCGGACATTTATTACACCGGATCGGCACTTATCTGGAGCAGCAGAGTGGCGTGTCGCTGGACATCGGCAAGCTGTCCTCCGAGGCGCAGCTTGAGGAACTGGCTGAAGGACGCCTCGACATTGGCCTGTTGCGCCTGCCGGTGTTGCGTCAGCGTGAAGGTATTCAGGTTGTGCCTTTGTTCACCGAACGCCTGCTGCTGGCGGTGCCGAACGATCATCGCCTGGCCGATTCATCCTCTGTGGAACTGGCGCAGCTGAGAGACGAACCCTTCATTTCGATCCCGCATCCGCAGCGTGGCGGGCTCAGTTATCTGTGTGCCGACCTGTGCATGCGCCAGGGCTTCTTCCCCAAAGCGGCGCGGGTGATGTCGCGCAAGACCACTCAACTGCAATTGATTCAGGCGGGGTTCGGCATCGCCCTGCTACCCGAATCGATGCAGGACATCAGCCCGAGCGGCGTACGATTTCTGCCGCTGAGCGATCCCGATTGTCAGAGCACGGTCGCCCTCGCCTACCGGCAAAACCCCACGCCACTGGTTCAACTCTTCATCAATACCTTCACTCGCCACGATCCCATGTAGGAGCTGCCGAAGGCCGCGATCTTGTGCTCTTGCTTTTGAGAATCCAGATCAAAAGATCGCAGCCTTCGGCAGCTCCTACAGGGACTCGTGTATTGAGTCGGAAATTAGCTTTAAACTGCGCCCCATGATTAAAGATCCCTTTTCAAGGCTCGGCCTTGACCGTGAAGTCCTGACCGTCAGCCAGCTCAACGGCCGTGCGCGGGTGTTGCTCGAAGACGTGTTCAGCAACATCTGGGTCGAAGGCGAAATCTCCAACCTCGCTCGCCCTGCGTCCGGCCACGTGTATTTCACCCTCAAGGACAGCGGTGCGCAGGTACGTTGTGCGCTGTTTCGCAACAATGCGGCGCGGGTGCGTCAGGCGTTGAAGGACGGGCTGGCCGTGAAAGTGCGCGGCAAGGTCTCGCTGTTCGAAGGGCGCGGCGACTATCAGCTGATTCTCGATACCGTGGAGCCGGCCGGCGATGGCGCGCTACGCCTGGCGTTTGATGCACTGAAGGAAAAACTCAGCGCCGAAGGCCTGTTCAGCGCCGAACGCAAAGTGCCGCTGCCGGCGCATCCGCAGCGCATCGGCATCATCAGTTCGCCGACCGGCGCGGTGATTCGCGACATCATCAGCGTGTTCCGCCGCCGGGCGCCGCAAGTGCAACTGACGCTGATCCCGACTGCCGTGCAGGGCCGCGAGGCCACGGCGCAGATCGTCCGCGCGCTGAAACTGGCGGATGCCCGTGGTTTCGACGCGCTGATCCTCGCCCGGGGCGGCGGCTCGCTGGAAGACCTCTGGTGCTTCAACGAAGAAGCCGTGGCCCGCGCGGTGGATGCCTGCGTCACGCCGATCGTCAGCGCCGTCGGGCATGAAACCGATGTGTCGATCAGCGACTTTGTCGCCGACGTCCGCGCACCAACGCCCTCCGCTGCCGCCGAATTGCTGGCCCCGGATTCCAGCGACCTGGTGCGCCGCGTCGAAAGCCTGCATCGCCGCTTGGTGATGCGCATGCGTGACCGGCTGATGCGCGATCGTCTGCGCCTGGAAGGCATCTCCCGCCGTTTGCGTCACCCGGGCGAGCGTCTGCGTCAGCAGGCTCAGCGTCTGGATGACCTGGACATGCGTATGCGCCGCGCCTTCGAGCGTCAGCTCACTACCCGCCGTGAACGTCTGATCCGCCTGGAAACCCGCCTTGCCGGGCAACACCCGGGACGCCAACTGGCGATGTTGCGCCAGCGCCTCGACAGCCTCGCCGAACGCCTGCCCCGCGCCATGCGCGAAGGCCTGAAGAGCCGTCGCCTGCAACTGCACAGCCAGATGCAGACGCTGCATGTGGTCAGCCCGCTGGCGACCCTCGGCCGTGGCTACAGCATTCTGCTGGATGAGCGCGGCCATGCGATCCGTAACGCCGCGCAGACCCACACCGGCCAGCGCCTGAAAGCCAGACTCGGCGAAGGCGAACTGCAAGTGCGCGTCGAGGACAATCACCTGACGCCCGTCACCCTTTCTTTACTGGACTGATCCATGCCGCGTTTTTTTGCTCCGTTATTGTTGCTGTGCCTGACCACCTTCAACGCCCACGCCGACAGCTACATCACCCGCCTGCTGAACAAACCGGTGCCGGGCGGCGTGGCGGTGGTTGATCTGGGCAGCGCCGCACAGGCGCCGAAAGCCACTTATCAGGGCAAACCGGTGCTGGTGGTCAAGGAACAGAACAACTGGCTGGCGATTGTCGGCGTGCCGCTGACGGTCAAACCCGGCAGCCAGCAGATCAGCAGTGGCGGACGTAATCTGCCATTCACTGTCGGTAACAAGAAATACCCGGAACAGCACATCACCCTGAAGAACACCCAGCAGGTCAACCCGAACCCGGCCAACCTCAAGCGCATCGAGGGTGAACTGGCCGAACAGATCAAGGCCTACCGCAGCTTCAGCCCAAACACCCCGAGCAACCTGCTGCTGGACAAACCGGTCAACGGCCCTCTGTCGAGCAAGTTCGGTGTACGCCGCTTCTTCAACGGTGAGGAGCGCAATCCTCACGCCGGCCTCGACTTTGCAGTACCGGCCGGCACGCCGATCAAGACCCCGGCGGCGGGTAAAGTGATTCTGACCGGCAACTATTTCTTCAATGGCAACACGGTGTTTGTCGATCACGGGCAGGGCTTTATCAGCATGTTCTGCCACATGTCGAAAATCGATGTGAAGGTTGGCGATCAACTGGCCCGTGGGGCGGTGGTCGGCAAGGTCGGTTCGACCGGCCGGGCGACCGGGCCGCACATGCACTGGAATATCAGCCTGAATGATGCGCGGGTGGATCCGGCGATTTTCATTGGTGCGTTCCAGCCCTGATTTATCCAGTGAGGCTTCTGGCCTAATCGCGAGCAGGCTCACTCCTACATTGGATTTGTGTTGTGAACACGGTCCACTGTGGGAGCCAGCCTGCTGGCGATGACTGACTCACTGCCACCGCAATCCCCCTGAAACCCCATCAACCCCGATTGCGCCCCAATCAAACCTCGCGCAAGCATCCAGAAGATTACCGGTATATCCCACAATAAAATCGCGCAAAATCCGGCTTTTCGAGTATTCCTCTCAATTTTTTTCGACTGCTTGCCATCCTCTCCCCTCGCGGTTAGGGTTGAAGACATGAAAACCTCTCACACCCTTATTCAGCTTCGCCAGCACCGCAGTCTGTGCCTCGTCAGCGCACGACTGCCGGGCTGAATCGCTGCGCCTCGTCCCACGCGTTTCCCCGAACATTCGTTCCACCGGCAGGCCGCCTCTTTTCGGCCCAGACAATAAGGAATTTCCCGATGAGCATGCTCAAAGACCCGTCTTCGAAATACCGTGCGTTTCCCGTCATCAACTTGCCGGATCGCACCTGGCCGTCGAAAACCATCGACGCCGCGCCGATCTGGTGCAGCTCCGACCTGCGTGACGGCAACCAGTCGCTGATCGAGCCGATGGACGCGGTGAAGAAGCTGCGCTTCTGGAAAACCCTCGTTCAGGTGGGCGTGAAGGAAATCGAAGCCTCGTTCCCGGCCGCGTCGCAAACCGACTTCGACTTCGTGCGTACCCTCATCGAAGAAGGCCACATCCCGGACGACACCACCATTCAGGTGCTGACCCAGGGCCGTGAAGACTTGATCGAGCGCACCTTCGAATCCCTGCGCGGGGCGAAGAAAGCCATCGTTCACCTGTACAACGCCACCTCGCCGTCTTTCCGTCGCATCGTCTTCAACCAGGACAAGGACGGCATCAAGGCCATCGCGGTCAACGCCGCCAAGCTGTTCGTCAAATACGCGGCGATGCAGCCGGACACCGAGTGGACCTTCGAATACTCGCCGGAAACCTTCAGCGCCACCGAGCTGGAGTTCGCCAAGGAAGTCTGTGACGCGGTGATCGAGGTCTGGAACCCGACGCCTGAGCACAAGATGATCCTCAACCTGCCGGCCACCGTCGAATGCGCGACCCCGAACATCTACGCCGACCAGATCGAATGGTTCGGTCGCAACATCAACCGTCGTGACAGCGTGATCATCAGCCTGCACACCCACAACGACCGTGGCACCGGCGTCGCCGCCACTGAGCTGGGCCTGATG
Organism: Pseudomonas serboccidentalis; assembly: GCF_028830055.1. Taxonomy (NCBI): domain Bacteria; kingdom Pseudomonadati; phylum Pseudomonadota; class Gammaproteobacteria; order Pseudomonadales; family Pseudomonadaceae; genus Pseudomonas; species Pseudomonas serboccidentalis. The sequence continues at coordinate 5,522,487 of NZ_CP101655.1, read as the reverse complement.
GCCGGCGCGGATCGCGTCGAAGGCTGCCTGTTCGGCAACGGCGAGCGGACCGGTAACGTCGACCTGGTCACCGTGGCGTTGAACATGTACACCCAGGGCGTCGACCCTGAGCTGGATTTCTCCGACATCGACGGCGTGCGCAAAGTCGTCGAAGAGTGCAACCAGATCCAGGTACACCCGCGTCACCCGTACGTCGGCGACCTGGTCCACACCGCATTCTCCGGCTCGCACCAGGACGCGATCCGCAAGGGCTTCGCCCAGCAGAAACCGGACACCCTGTGGGAAGTGCCGTACCTGCCGATCGACCCGGCCGACATCGGCCGCAGCTACGAGGCGGTGATCCGCGTCAACAGCCAGTCGGGCAAGGGCGGTATCGCTTACTTGCTGGAACAGGAATACGGCATCAGCCTGCCACGTCGCATGCAGATCGAGTTCAGCCAGGTCGTGCAGCGTGAAACCGATCGTCTCGGCCTGGAAATGACTGCCAAGCAGATCCATTCGTTGTTGATCAGCGAATACCTGCAAGCCAACACTCCTTACGCGCTGGTCAGCCATCGCCTGCAGGAAGAAAACGGCAACAGCGCCGTCGAAGTGGAAGTGGCGAGCAAGGGTCAGGGCGAAACCAACCTGCACTGGCGTGGCAAGGGCAACGGTGCGCTGGAAGCCCTGGTGGCCGGCCTGCCGATCCCGGTGGAAATCATGGACTACAACGAACACGCCATCGGCGCGGGCACCAACGCCAAGGCCGCCGCGTACATTGAGCTGCGAGTAAACGGTGAGCGTGCAGTGCACGGCGTGGGCATCGATGAAAACATCACCACCGCCAGCTTCAAGGCGCTGTTCAGTGCACTGAACCGTTCGTTGAGCCAGCCGGAAGCGAAAGCCGCTTAAGCCTTCGCTGACATGCAAAAGGCCCCGGGGTGCGAACGCCGGGGCCTTTTTGTTGAAGATCAAAAGATCGCAGCCTTCGGCAGCGCCTACAGGATGTACGCCGTCCCGTTGTAGGAGCTGCCGAAGGCTGCGATCTTTTACTTTTCAGGTGAACTCGAAGGTGTCGGCATCCAGATTCGCCGGAAAGCGCTCGCGATAAGCCGCCAGTGGCGCCGCTTCCAGCACCGCTTTGAACACCCCGTCCGCCTCCCCCGCCGCCAGCAACGTTTCGCCCTGGAAATCCAGCACCTGACTGTCACCGGTATAGGCAAACCCCTTGCCGTCAGTGCCGACGCGATTCACTGCCGCCACATAGCACAGGTTTTCAATAGCCCGCGCCGGCAACAAACGGTTCCAGTGCAGACGCCGTGCGCCCGGCCAGTTGGCGGTGTACAGCAGCAGATCGGTGTCCTGGGCGTCGCGACTCCACACCGGGAAGCGCAGGTCGTAACAAATCAACGGGCGAACACGCCAGCCCTTGAGTTCGAACTGCACCTGACGCTCGCCGGGAGTGTAGTGGTTGTGCTCGCCGGCCATGCGGAACAGGTGGCGCTTGTCGTAATGCCAGACTTCACCGTCCGGGCGCGCCCACAGCAGGCGGTTGCGATGGCTGCCGTCGGCGGCCTGAATGATCACGCTGCCGGTGATCACCGCGTTGAGCTTCGCGGCTTGCGCCTTCATCCACTTGCGGGTCGGGCCGTTCTCGGCTTCAGCGAGGGTCTCGGACTCCATGGAGAAACCGGTGGTGAACATCTCCGGCAGAATAATCAGGTCAGCCCCTCGGGCCTGCTCCAGCAGCGCGTCGAAGTGTTCAAGGTTGGCCTGACGGTCGTGCCAAACCAGGCTGGTCTGGATCAGCGCCAGATTGAGGTCGGGCAAAGCACTCAGATCACGCATAGTTTTGCCGCTGCCTCGCGCAGCGTCTCCTCGCGTTTGGCAAAGCACAGGCGCACCAGGCGCTGGCCTTCGGGGGGATTCTGGTAGAACACCGACACCGGGATGCTCGCCACGCCGTGCTCGCGGGTCATCCACATCGCCATGTCGACGTCGTTCAAGTCAGGACGAATCTGCGAGTAATCGACCAACTGGAAGTAGGTGCCGGTCACGCGGGTGAAGGTGAATCGCGACGGTGCCAGCAGATCGCAGAACAGGTCGCGCTTGGCCTGATAGAAACCCGGCAGCTCTTCAACGTGCTCCGGATGCTCGGCCATGTAATCGGCCAAGGCGTATTGCAGCGGCGTGACACCGCAGAAACTGACGTACTGGTGCACCTTGCGCAGCTCGGCGGTCAGCGCTGGCGGAGCGACCACATAGCCAGTCTTCCAGCCTGTGACGTGGTAGGTCTTGCCGAACGAGCTGACCACGAAGGCGCGCTGATACAGTTCTTCATGGGCCAGCACGCTGACATGCGGCACGCCGTCGAATACCAGGTGTTCATACACCTCATCGCTGATCAGGTAGATGTCGCGACCACGAATCAACTGCGCCAGTTGATCCAGCTCCGCGCGACTGATCAGTGCACCGCTCGGGTTGTGCGGGCTGTTGATGACGATCATTTTCGTGCGCGGACTCAGGGCCGCGGCGAGTTTGTCGAAGTCGATGGAGAAATCGTCCGGGCTCAGTTGCACATGCACGCAACGACCGCCCGCCAACTCCGTCGCCGGTTCGTAGCTGTCATAGCACGGGTCGAACACGATCACTTCGTCGCCGCTGTGGATAACCGCCTGAATCGCACAGAAGATCGCCTGGGTCGCGCCCGGCGTCACCGTCACTTCGCTGTCGGCATCAACCTTCACCCCATAACTGCGAGCGATTTTCGCCGCGATCTGCTCGCGCAGGGCCGGCAGGCCCGTCATCGGCGAATATTGGTTATGGCCGCTGGCGATATGCCGACCGACCGCATCACGCAGGGACTGCGGGCCGTCGAAATCAGGAAAACCCTGAGACAGGTTGATGGCTCCGGTCTGCGCCGCGAGCTGAGACATCTGCGTGAAAATAGTGATGCCGACATTCGGCAGCTTACTGGTGATCATCGGGGGTTCCCTGCTCTACACCCGGCTCTGACGGCGGCGCGGGAGAGCCCGAGGATAGCCCATCCGGCGCCCATAAAAAAAGGGCGCTCAACTGAGCACCCTTCTTGTCGCCGAACCTTGTAGGAGCCGCCGCAGGCTGCGATCTTTTGATCTTGTTTTCAACGCAAAGTCAAAAGATCGCAGGCTTCGCCAGCTCCTACAGAAGTGTTGAGTATTCCCACGCCATTGTGGGAACAACCCACTTGATCACTTCTTGTCGCGGCGCTTCTTGCTGGCTTTCTTGTTGTGCGACATCAAGCGACGCTTCTTGTTGACCTGGCGGTCGGTCAGCGTGTTCTTGTTGCCTTCGTACGGGTTCTCGCCGCCCTTGAACTCGATGCGGATCGGCGTACCGACCAGCTTCAGAACGCGGCGATAGGTGTTTTCCAGATAGCGCACATACGACTTCGGCACTTTCTCGATCTGGTTACCGTGGATCACGATGATCGGCGGGTTCGCACCACCCAGGTGAGCGTAACGCAGCTTGATCCGGCGGCTGTTGACCATCGGCGGCTGGTGTTCGCTGACCGCGTCTTCGAGAATCTGGGTCAGACGGCTGGTCGGCCAGCGGGTGACCGCAGATTTGAACGAGTTCTGCACCGACGCGTAGAGGTTGCCCACGCCAGTACCGTGCAGCGCCGAGATGAAGTGGATGTCGGCGTAATCAACGAAGAACAGGCGACGCTGCAGCTCGACTTTCACGAAGTCGCGCTCGCTTGGCGTCATGCCGTCCCATTTGTTGATCGCGATGACCAGCGCACGACCGGATTCGATCGCGAAGCCCAGCAGGTTGAGGTCGTGATCGACCACACCTTCGCGGGCGTCCATCACGAAGATCACCACGTTGGCGTCTTTGATCGCCTGCAGGGTTTTGACCACGGAGAACTTTTCGACTTCTTCGTGGATCTTGCCGCGCTTGCGCACACCGGCGGTGTCGATCAGCGTGTACTTCTCGTCGTTACGCTCGAACGGGATGTAAATACTGTCGCGGGTGGTGCCTGGCTGATCGTAGACGATTACCCGGTCTTCACCGAGCATGCGGTTGACCAGGGTCGACTTGCCGACGTTCGGACGGCCGATGATGGCGATCTTGATCCCGTCTTTTTCGCTCGGGCCAGGAATGCGCTTGGCTTCCTCGCCTTCGGCGACGATCTCTTCCTCTTCGCCTTCCTGCGGCTCGTCTTCGTCACGTGGGAAATCGCTCAGTGCCGCTTCCAGCAGTTGAGTGATACCACGGCCGTGAGCACCGGCGATCGGGATCGCGTGGCCCATGCCCAGCGGGGCGAATTCGGCGCGGGCCATTTCCGGGTCGATGTTGTCGACCTTGTTGGCGACCACGTGGGAACGCTTGTTACGCTTGCGCAGGTGTTCGGCGATCATCTGGTCGGCGGCGGTGAAACCGGCCTTGGCATCTACCAGGAACAACACAACATCCGCTTCTTCAATGGCCAGCAGCGACTGCTCGGCCATTTTTTCGTCCATACCGTGTTCGTCACCGGAGATACCGCCGGTGTCGATCAGAATGTAGGAACGCCCTTGCCACTTGGCCTCACCGTACTGGCGATCACGGGTCAGACCGGACAAGTCGCCGACGATGGCGTCACGTGTCCTGGTCAGGCGGTTGAACAAGGTGGATTTGCCGACGTTAGGTCGGCCCACCAGGGCGATTACGGGAACCATGCGGCTCTCCACTTCGTTATTTCAGAAAATACAAAAGCCGCTGCGAGGCAGCGGCTGGTGCTCGGGGCAACGCCTGTAAGCGCTGCAAGCCCCATGAATCCGGGGCCGCTTGGGGGTTAAACCCCAAGCATAGTTGTTACTTGATGGTCAGGGCTTCCAGTTTGCCGCTGTTGCCATACACATAGATCGTGTTGCCCACCACCAGCGGACGGGCACGCAGGCCGTCACTGTCGATACGCTCACGACCCACGAAACGACCGTCCACCTGGCTCAACAGGTGCAGGTAACCTTCCATGTCACCAACGGCTACATAGCTGGAGAACACTTCCGGCGCCGACAGTTGACGGCGGGCCAACGAATCGTTGCTCCACAGCGCGGTGGTGGAACGCTCGTCGACGCCTTCAACGGTGCCCGAGGACAGGCTCACATAGACGCTGCCAAAACCTTGGGCGACACCGGCATAGCTCGACGCATCGCGCTGCCAGAGTTGACGGCCGCTTTGCAAATCGAGTGCCGCGACGCGGCCCTGATAGCTGGCGACGTACAGGGTTTCGCCGGACAGCAGCAGGCCGCCGTCGATGTCGACCACGCGCTCCAGTTCCGAACGACCCTGCGGGATCGCGACCCGTTGTTCCCAGACCGGCACGCCGTTGGAAATGTCCAGGGCAACCACTTTACCGGTCGACAGGCCTGCCACCGCGAGGCGGTTGGTCACGACTGGCGCGCTGGTGCCGCGTAGGGTCAGTACCGCAGGGGTGCTGTCGTAGGTCCAGCGACGGTTGCCGGTGGCCGCGTCCAGGCCGATCAGGCGATCGTCCTGAGTCTGTACCACCACCACGTCGCCGTTGTTGGCCGGCGGCGCGAGGACTTCGCTGGATACCCGGGCGCGCCACTTCTCTTCACCGTTGATGGCGTCGAGGGCAACGATTTCACCCTTGAGGGTACCGATCGTGACCAGACCATAACCCACGCCAACGGCGCCGGAGACAGGCAGTTCAAGATCCTTTTTCCACTTCACGTCGCCATTGCTGCGATCCATGGCCATCAGCACGCCGGTCACATCGGCCGCGTAGATGGTGTCACCATCGATCGCCGGCACCAGCATGTTGTAGGTTTCGCCCTGACCGTCACCGATCGAACGGCTCCACTGCTTTTGCAGAACCACTTCTTCTTTGAAGTCGGTCAACTCGGCCGGTGGCAGTTCTTTTTTGCTGTTGCTGCTGCAACCCGCGGCCAGAATGGCCAGAGCCAGCAATGCTGCATGCTTCCAACGGATCACGTCACGCATCCCCTTTGGCCAGGTCGTCGAGCTTGATTTGAAGGCCACCGACTGCCGCTTCATCCGACAGTGCCGCCTTGGCTTTTTGATACGCCGCGTTCGCTTCGTCAGTACGACCCAGCTGTACCAGCAGGTCGCCCTTGAGTTCTTCACGAGTGGCCAGGAACGCCTTGTCGGCATCGCCGTCGAGCAGCTTCAGGGCGTCATCGGCCTTGTTCTGCGCACCCAGCACCTGAGCCAGACGCTGACGGGCGATTTCGCCCAACGCCGGGTTGGCCGGTTTGGCAACGATGGCTTTGAGTTCGGTCGCCGCGTCGTCCAGCTTGCCGCTGTCGACCGCTACTTTTGCCACGAACAGGCTGCCGTACTGTGCGTACGCCGTGCCGCCGAATTCGCTGTTGAGCTTGCCGGCCAGATCCGCAACGCGTGCAGCGTCAGGCTTGCCGTCCGGGGTCAGCGTGGTTTCCAGCAGTTGCTGATAGAGCACCGAGGCGCCTTGCGACTGGTTGCTCTGATACTTGTGAAAAGCCTGCCAGCCGAACACGATGACCAGCGCCAACAGGCCGCCGGTGACCAGAGGTTTGCCGTTGCGTGTCCACCAGTCCTTCAAATCCGCCAACTGTTCGTCTTCGGTACTCGACACCCCAATACTCCTTAATCGCTAAATCGGCTGTTTAGACAGCTTCAACCCTGCACGACGCAGGTGGCCAGGTGAGCGGCAAGCGCATCCCAGGCAATGCTTTGTTGTTCGCCCTGGCCACGCAGGGGTTTGAAACCTACCACTTGCTGGGCCATTTCGTCGTCACCCAGGATCAGTGCGTACAACGCACCGCTCTTGTCGGCTTTCTTGAACTGGCTTTTGAAGCTGCCGGCGCCGGCATTGACTTGCAGACGCAGGTTTGGAAGCTGGTCACGCACCCGCTCGGCCAGTGCCAGACCGGCCAGTTCGGCCTGCTCGCCAAAGGCGCAGAGGTAGACGTCGACCTGACGGGAGATTTCTTCCGGGATCTGCTCCAGGGTTTCGAGCATCAATACCAGACGCTCGATGCCCATGGCGAAACCAACGCCGGTGGTCGGCTTGCCGCCCATCTGCTCGACCAGACCGTCGTAACGACCGCCCGCGCAGACAGTGCCCTGGGCGCCGAGCTTGTCGGTGACCCATTCGAATACGGTTTTGCTGTAGTAATCGAGGCCGCGCACCAGTTTCGGGTTGAGCACGTAGGGAATGCCGACGGCATCCAGACGGGCCTTCAGGCCTTCGAAGTGGGCACGGGACTCGTCGTCCAGGTAGTCAGCCATTTTCGGCGCATCGACCAGCACCGCCTGAGTGTCGGCATTTTTGGTGTCGAGCACGCGCAACGGGTTGGTTTTCAGACGACGCTGACTGTCTTCGTCGAGCTTGTCGTGGTGCGCCGAGAGGTACTCGACCAGCGCTTCACGATAGCGACCACGGGACTCGCTGGTGCCCAGGCTGTTGAGTTCGAGCTTGACCGCATCACGAATGCCCAGCTCGCCCCACAGGCGCCAGGTCATGATGATCAGCTCGGCGTCGATGTCCGGACCGTCGAGGTTGAACACCTCCAGACCGATCTGGTGGAACTGGCGATAACGGCCTTTCTGCGGACGCTCGTGACGGAACATCGGACCGATGTACCAGAGCTTCTGCACCTGACCACCACCGGTGATGCCGTGCTCGAGCACCGCACGCACGCACGCCGCGGTGCCTTCCGGACGCAGGGTCAGGGAGTCGCCGTTGCGGTCTTCGAAGGTGTACATCTCTTTTTCGACGATGTCGGTCACTTCACCGATCGAGCGCTTGAACAGCTCGGTGAATTCGACGATCGGCATGCGGATCTGCTTGTAACCGTAGTTATCCAGCAGACGCGCGACAGTGCCCTCGAAATAACGCCACAGCGGGGTCTGTTCGGGCAGGATGTCGTTCATGCCACGAATGGCTTGCAGAGACTTGCTCACTTTAAATCCTTAAATTCGTTCGGCGCTTCAGTCAGGTCAGCCGCGTGCGATAACCGCTGCGTCAGCTTCGACCTTCTCGGCCGCTTTCTCGCGGATCAGCTTTTCCAGCTCGTCCACCAGATTGTCATTCGTCAGTTTCTGCGACGGCTTGCCGTCGATGTAAATCAGGTTTGGCGTGCCGCCGGTCAAGCCGATATGGGCTTCCTTGGCTTCGCCGGGGCCGTTGACCACGCAACCGATCACCGCGACATCCAGCGGCACCAGCAGGTCTTCAAGGCGCCCTTCCAGCTCGTTCATGGTCTTGACCACATCGAAGTTCTGCCGCGAGCAGCTCGGGCAGGCGATGAAGTTGATGCCACGGGAACGCAGATGCAAAGACTTGAGAATGTCGTAACCGACCTTCACTTCCTCGACCGGGTCGGCCGCCAGCGAGATGCGGATAGTATCGCCAATCCCCTCGGCGAGCAGCATACCTAGGCCCACGGCGGATTTCACTGTGCCCGAACGCAATCCACCGGCTTCGGTGATGCCCAGGTGCAGCGGCTGGACGATTTCCTTGGCCAGCAAACGGTAGGCTTCTACGGCCATGAACACGTCGGAAGCTTTCACGCTGACCTTGAAGTCCTGGAAATTCAGGCGTTCGAGGTGCTCGACATGACGCAGCGCGGACTCGACCAGCGCGGCCGGCGTCGGCTCGCCGTACTTCTTCTGCAGGTCTTTTTCCAGGGAACCGGCGTTGACGCCGATACGGATCGGGATCCCACGGTCACGGGCAGCATCGACCACGGCGCGCACACGGTCTTCACGACCGATGTTGCCCGGGTTGATGCGCAAGCAGTCCACACCCAGTTCGGCGACGCGCAAGGCGATCTTGTAGTCGAAGTGGATGTCGGCAACCAGCGGCACCTTGACCAGTTGCTTGATCTTGCCGAACGCCTCGGCGGCGTCCATGTCCGGTACCGAAACGCGGACGATGTCGACGCCGGCAGCTTCCAGACGATTGATCTGGGCGACGGTGGCAGCGACATCATTGGTGTCGCTGTTGGTCATGCTCTGCACAGCGATAGGCGCATCGCCGCCAACAGGCACGTTACCGACCCAGATCTTGCGCGAAACGCGACGTTTGATTGGAGATTCGCCGTGCATGACTTATTGACCCAACTTCAGGCGAGCAGTCTCGCCACTGGTGAACGGAGCGATATCGACCGGTTGGCCGTTGTAGCTGACCTGTGCGGCGCGAGCCACACCCAGGCGTACCGCCAGTGGCGGCTTGCCGGAAACCGAGACGCTGTCGCCTTTGTGTTTCAGACCACTGAACAGCACCTTGCCGCGACCATCGGTGACCTGCGCCCAGCAATCGGCGGTGAACTGCAGTTGCACCTGACCGTCACCGGCAGCTGGAGTCGCCGCTTCTGCGGTTGGCGCAGGCGTCGCCGGGACGATTGGCGCGGTAACGGTCGGCGCCGGGGTGGCCGGAACGTTCGGTGCCGGTGCAGCCGGAGTGGCGACAACCGGGGCCGGAGTGTGAGCCGGTGCGACTGGCGCTACGACCGGTGCTGCTGGAGCTGCGGCCGGAGCGGCTGGCTCGGCACCGGTCGATTCAGCGGTGGTTTCCGACTGTGGCAGGGCCAGAGCGGTTGCACCCTCCGCCTGACCTTCGGCAACGGCCTGGTCTTCCGGCTCGTCGATCGGGTGAATCTGCGTGGTGCCGTCGGCGCCTTCGACTTCAACGTGCTCCGGGGCCAGACTGGTCAAGTCCTTGGTGCGCAGCGAGGTCTGATCCTGCCACCAGACGAAACCGCCGCCGATGACTGCGATCAGCAACAGCAGGCTGACGATTCGCAAAATGGTGTGGGAAACCCGCACAGGCTCTTCGATACGACCCAGCGCATGCACATTGCTGCCCTGGGAGTCGGTGCCGGTGGACTGGTCGAATTGCTGGACCAGAACGGTCTGGTCCATGCCGAGCAATTTGGCATAGGCGCGAATGTAACCGCGAGCGAAGGTATGCCCCGGCAGCTTGTCGAAAGCGCCAGCCTCAAGATTGCTCAGGGAAGTCACAGTGAGGTTGAGCTTGAGGGCCACTTCGGCCAGCGACCAGCCATTGCTTTCGCGGGCCTGGCGCAAAGTCTCACCGGGATTAACGCGAGTCGCTGCTACAACTTCGGGATGCGCCGCTTTCATCATTGCTCCGACAGGTATTGCTGATATTCCGGCGTACCGGGATAGAGTCGTTTTAATTGCAGGCCGTAACTGGCGGCCTTGTCGCGATCTTCAAACACTTTTGCCAGCCGAACGCCGAGCAATAGACTACGTGCATTTTGCTCGGTTAGCAGGCTGAAACGGTCGTAATAGTCACGCGCGGGCACATAATGCCTGTCTTCGAAGGACAACTCAGCCATTTCCAGCAAGGCACGCGGTTGTTGACGGTTCAGCCGCAGGGCTTTTTCCAGTTGCTGCTGCGCCAGCTCCCGCTGCCCGAGCTTTGCCGCGGTCATGCCGAGGTTCTCGAACACCCGCGAACGCTCAGGATACAGGGTATCGGCGGCTGCCTGTTCAAAACGCTCGTAGGCTTCCTTGTAACGCTGTTCTTCGTAGAGAAAACTGCCGTAATTGTTGAGGATACGGGCATCGGTGGGGCGGGAGGACAAGGCTTTGCGAAAGTGTTCGTCGGCCAGCTTCGGTTCCATTTCGGCCTGGAACACCAACCCGAGGGCGGCGTTGGCATCAGGATCGGAACCGTCCAGTTCCAGGGCCTTTTTCAGCGGCACCTTGGCCCGCTCGGTCATCCCTTGCTGCAGGTATCCCAGTCCCAACTGCACGTAGGCAGCCCGCGCTTCATCGCGGCCCTTGCTGGTCTTCATCGGGTTGTAGTCACCCGACAGGACACAACCAGCACACAGGCTGGCCATCAGCAACAGCAGCGCAAAGCGCAGGGACATAGAGATCCTCTCTTAGTTAGTGTTCGCGGCGTTCTGTGCCAGATCGCTGTCGGCGCTCAACTCGCGCACGGCGATGTAACGTTCGCTGCGACGGGTGCGATCCAGCACCTGCCCTACCAATTGACCACACGCGGCGTCGATGTCTTCACCACGGGTGGTGCGAACAGTGACGTTGAAACCGGCTTGATGCAACTGATCCTGGAACCGACGAATGGCGTTGTTGCTCGGCCGCTCGTACCCGGAGTGCGGGAACGGGTTGAACGGAATCAGGTTGATCTTGCACGGAATGTCTTTCAGCAGTTCGATCATTTCCACCGCGTGCTCAAGCTTGTCGTTGACGTCCTTGAGCAAGGTGTACTCGATGGTCAGCACACGTTTCTCGCCAAGGGCGGACATGTAGCGCTGGCACGACTCGAGCAGCATCTTAAGCGGATATTTCTTGTTGATCGGCACCAATTGGTTACGCAATGCGTCATTCGGTGCGTGCAGGGACAACGCCAGGGAGACATCAATGTGCTTGGCCAGCTCATCGATCATCGGCACCACACCCGACGTGGACAGGGTCACGCGGCGCTTGGAGATCCCGTAGCCCAGGTCATCCATCATCAGATGCATGGCGGCCACGACGTTGTCGAAGTTCAGCAACGGCTCGCCCATGCCCATCATCACCACGTTGGTGATGGCGCGGTCGATAGTGGCCGGGACGCTGCCGAAAGATTTGTTGGCAATCCACACCTGCCCGATGACTTCGGCGGCGGTGAGGTTGCTGTTGAAGCCTTGCTTGCCGGTGGAGCAGAAACTGCAGTCCAGGGCACAGCCTGCCTGGGACGAAACGCACAGCGTGCCGCGTTTGCCCTGGGGAATGTACACGGTCTCGACACAGCTGCCGGACGCCACGCGCACCACCCACTTACGGGTGCCGTCGCTGGAAATGTCCTCGCTGACCACTTCGGGACCACGAACCTCGGCAATAGCCTTGAGCTTGTCGCGCAAGGCCTTGCTGACGTTCGTCATGGCGTCGAAATCATCGACGCCAAAGTGGTGAATCCATTTCATTACCTGACCGGCACGGAAACGCTTCTCCCCGATTGAGTCGAAGAATTTTTCCATTTCCGGCTGGGTCAGCCCCAGCAGGTTGGTTTTAACAGTCGATGTAGTCATGGATTCACCTTCACTCTTAAGCCAATGCTTAGCGAGTGGTTACTTCAGTAGCTGCGAAGAAGTACGAGATTTCGCGAGCAGCAGCGGCTTCGGAGTCCGAACCGTGAACGGCGTTGGCGTCGATCGACTCAGCGAAGTCAGCACGGATGGTGCCGGCAGCAGCTTCTTTAGGGTTGGTAGCGCCCATCAGCTCACGGTTGCGAGCGATAGCGTTTTCGCCTTCCAGAACCTGAACAACCACTGGACCGGAGATCATGAAAGCAACCAGGTCACCGAAGAAACCACGCTCTTTGTGCTCAGCGTAGAAGCCTTCAGCTTCGGCTTTGGACAGCTGCTTCATTTTCGAAGCAACAACTTTCAGACCAGCCTTTTCGAAACGGGTAACGATTTCGCCGGCAGCGCCTTTAGCAACGGCGTCAGGCTTGATGATGGAGAAAGTACGTTGAACAGCCATGGTGTAACTCCAGAAACAGTAATTTGCGAAAAATTAAACCCGCGAATTATACGCGGGTTCTTGGGTATTGCCTAACCTGCGAGGACGATCAGTCGACTTCTTCGATCCAGAGCGCCTGAACCGCTTCCAACACCTTCTCGCCGACACGGCCGGAGGTGTTGTCGAAGTCAGGCAGTTCCATGATCCATCGCTGCAGGTCGACGAAATTGACAGAAAGCGGATCTACATCCGGCTTGGCTTCGGCCAATTCTTCTGCAATGCGTTGAACATCATTCCAACCGTAGCTCATGACAGTCTTACCAGTCAGTGCGGCGCTTCGGCCGCATGGTTAAGCGAATATTTCGGAATCTCGACGGTGATGTCTTCCTCACCGACGATAGCCTGACAGGCCAGGCGCGATTGCGCTTCCAGGCCCCAGGCACGATCGAGGAAGTCTTCTTCCAGCTCGTCAGCCTCTTCCAGCGAGTCGAAACCCTCGCGGATGATGCAGTGGCACGTGGTGCAGGCGCAAACGCCACCACAGGCACTTTCCATCTCGATATGGTGCTCATGAGCCAGTTCGAGAATCGAAATGCCCGGCTCAGCCTCTACAACCATGCCTTCAGGGCAGAACTTCTCGTGGGGCAGAAAAATGACCTGCGGCATCAGATATCCTCGATTTCATTCAGGTTGCGCCCCGACAGAGCGGCTTTCACCGTCAGGTCCATGCGGCGGGCAGCAAAAGCATCGGTCACTTGCGACAGACGCTTGGTCTGCTGCTCGATGGCGTAACCATCGGTACCTTTCATCAGTTCGGTGAGTTCCTGCACTTGCAGGTCGATGACCATGCGCTCTTCGGCATCGAGCAAGCGCTCGCCATCGGCCTCCAGAGCGCCCTGCACCGCTTCGATCAGGCGCTGGGCATCGACTTGCTGTTCACGCAGAACACGGGCGACCTTGTCGTCGTTGGCGTGCTGGAACGAATCTTTCAGCATTTTGGCGATTTCGCCGTCGGTCAGGCCGTAGGACGGCTTGACCTGAATGCTCGCTTCAACGCCCGACCCCAGTTCACGGGCAGACACGCTGAGCAGACCGTCGGCATCGACCTGGAAGGTCACGCGAATCTTCGCCGCGCCAGCCACCATTGCCGGGATGCCGCGCAGCTCGAAGCGCGCCAGAGAGCGGCAGTCGCTGATCAGCTCGCGCTCGCCCTGCAACACGTGGATCGCCATGGCCGACTGGCCGTCTTTATACGTGGTGAAGTCCTGAGCGCGGGCAACCGGGATGGTGGTGTTGCGCGGAATCACCTTTTCCATCAGCCCGCCCATGGTTTCCAGCCCCAGGGACAGCGGAATCACGTCGAGCAGCAGCAGTTCGCCGCCATCGCGCTTGTTGCCAGCCAGCGTATCCGCCTGGATCGCGGCCCCGATGGCCACCACTTGATCCGGGTCGATTTCAGTCAAAGGCTGACGACCAAAGGCTTCGGCAACGGCTTCGCGAACACGCGGCACACGGGTCGAACCACCGACCATGACCACGGCGTGCACGTCTTCCAACTCGATACCGGAATCACGCACGGCACGGCGGCAGGCTTTCAGGCTGCGCGCAACCATCGGCTCGATCAGCGCATCGAAGGCTTCGCGGGTCAACTGCGCTTTCCAGTCACCGTAGGCGACTTCAACGCTGGCCGCATCGGACAGGGCTTCTTTGGCCGCGCACGCGGTTTGCAGCAGATTGCGTTGTGCGCCCGGATCGAGGTCGGCGGACAGATCGGCGCTCTCGATGATCCAGCCGGCAATCGCGTGATCGAAGTCGTCGCCGCCCAGTGCGCTATCGCCACCAGTGGCCAGCACCTCGAAAACACCGCCAGTCAGACGCAGAATCGAAATATCGAAGGTACCGCCGCCCAGGTCATAAATGGCCACCAGGCCTTCGGCATGTTGATCCAGACCATAAGCCACGGCGGCAGCGGTCGGCTCGTTGAGCAGACGCAGCACGTTCAGACCGGCGAGTTTTGCCGCGTCTTTGGTGGCCTGGCGCTGAGCATCGTCGAAATACGCCGGCACGGTGATCACCGCGCCAACCAATTCACCGCCCAAGGTGGCTTCAGCACGCTGACGCAGCACCTTGAGGATATCGGCGGAGACTTCGACCGGGCTTTTCGGCCCTTGCACGGTGTCGATGAACGGCATGTGCGATTCGCCGCCGACAAAGCGGTACGGCAGTTGATCGCCCAATTGCTTGACGTCGGACAGACCACGCCCCATCAGGCGCTTGACCGACAGCACAGTGTTCAAGGGATCGGAAGACGCGGCCAGCTTGGCCGACTCGCCAACCTCGACGCGATCGGCGTGATAACGCACGGCGGACGGCAGAATGACCTGCCCGTCAGCGTCGGCCAGTGGCTCGGAAAGACCACTGCGCAACGCAGCGACCAGCGAATTGGTAGTGCCCAAGTCGATCCCCACAGCCAGACGACGCTGGTGCGGTTGAGGACTTTGGCCGGGTTCGGCGATCTGCAGTAGGGCCATCGTGATCAGGACTTATCTGTATATCAGGCGTGCGACCGGAGCGGCACTGGGTTAATCGTCGAGGCGCTCTTCTAACTGGCGCACTTCGTAGGTGAGCTTGTCGAGGAACTGCATGCGCCGCATCAGGCGTTCGGCCTGTTCGCGTTGCGCCGCATCATCCCAACAGGCTGCGAAGCTTTCGTTCAATTGTTCCTGAGCGACTTTCAAGCGACGCTTGAACACCGCAACACCGTCGAGATCGGCGCTGTCCTGGAGGTCTTCGAGCTCTTCGCGCCATTGCATCTGCTGCAGAAGAAACTCGGGATCATGGACCGTGACTTCCATCGGCACTTCATGCCCGCTGATGGTCAGCAGGTAGCGCGCACGCTGGGCCGGGCTCTTGAGCGTCTGGTAGGCATCATTGAGCCGTGCAGACTGCTCGAGTGCCGCCCGCTGCTCACGCTCGGAAGCGTCGGCAAAGCGGTCAGGATGAACACCGCGCGCCAACTCACGGTAGCGCGTGGCCAACTGCTCGAGATCCAGACGGAAGCTCGGTTGCAGCTCGAATAAAGCGAAATGACAAGGAATACCCACGACAAGCCTCAGATGTTGAAGCTTTCGCCGCAGCCACATTCACCGCGTACGTTGGGATTGTTGAACTTGAAGCCTTCGTTCAACCCTTCCTTGACGAAATCGAGTTCGGTGCCGTCCAGGTAGGCCAGGCTTTTCGGGTCGATGATCACTTTCTCGCCGTGACTTTCGAACACCTGATCCTCTGCAACCACCTCGTCGACAAACTCCAGCACGTAGGCAAGGCCGGAACAGCCTGTGGTGCGAACACCCAGACGAATCCCTTCACCTTTGCCGCGCCCGTCGAGGGAGCGTCGCACGTGTCGAGCAGCCGCTTCTGTCATGCTGATAGCCATCGTTGACTCCTTACTCGTCGCGCAATGCTTAGATCAAGCCTTTCTTCTGCTTGTAGTCGCGAACGGCCGCCTTGATGGCGTCTTCAGCGAGTACCGAGCAGTGGATTTTCACTGGCGGCAGGGCCAGTTCTTCGGCCAGCTGAGTGTTCTTGATGGTCTCGGCCTCGTCCAGGGTCTTGCCCTTCATCCACTCGGTGGCGAGGGAGCTGGAAGCGATTGCCGAACCGCAGCCATAGGTTTTGAACTTGGCGTCTTCGATAACGCCCTGGTCGTTGACCTTGATCTGCAGACGCATCACGTCGCCGCACGCCGGAGCGCCGACCATGCCGGTGCCGACATCCGGGTCTTCCGCGTTCATCTTGCCGACGTTGCGCGGGTTTTCGTAGTGGTCGATGACCTTTTCGCTGTAAGCCATGGTGCTTAATCCTCACTCATCAGAGAGTCGCTCTTTAAGCCCTGCAACCTTGGGTCGCAGGGCCGGTTCGCGGCGACTTGAAATCAGTGTGCCGCCCACTCGATTTTCGAAATGTCGACACCGTCTTTGTACATGTCCCACAGCGGCGACAGAGCGCGCAGCTTGGTAACGGCCTCGCAGACTTTCTGCGCGGCATAGTCGATTTCTTCTTCGGTGGTGAAACGGCCGAAGGTGAAACGGATCGAGCTGTGTGCCAGTTCGTCGTTGCGGCCCAGGGCGCGCAGCACGTACGAAGGCTCAAGGGATGCCGAGGTGCAGGCCGAACCGGACGATACCGCCAGATCCTTGAGGGCCATGATCAGCGACTCGCCTTCAACATAGTTGAAGCTCAGGTTCAGGTTGTGCGGAACGCGGGCAGTCAGGCTGCCGTTGACGTACAGCTCTTCCAGGTGCTCGACCTGCTTGAAGAAACGGTCGCTCAGGGCTTTGATGCGCACGTTTTCGGCAGCCATGTCTTCCTTGGCTACACGGAACGCCTCGCCCATGCCGACGATCTGGTGAGTCGCCAGGGTGCCGGAACGCATGCCACGCTCGTGACCGCCACCGTGCATGGTCGCTTCGATGCGTACACGTGGCTTGCGGCTGACGTACAGCGCGCCAATGCCTTTAGGGCCGTAGGTTTTGTGGGCAGAGAACGACATCATGTCGACTTTCAGCTTCTGCAGGTCGATCTCGACCTTGCCGGTGGACTGAGCCGCGTCAACATGCAGCAGGACGCCCTTGGAGCGGGTCAGTTCGCCGATGGCAGCGATGTCGTTGATGGTGCCGATTTCGTTGTTCACGTGCATGACCGACACCAGGATGGTGTCTTCACGCAGCGCCGCTTCGATCATCGCAGGGGTGATCAGACCGTCTTCAGTCGGCTCAAGGTAGGTCACTTCGAAACCTTCACGCTCCAGTTGGCGCATGGTGTCGAGGACGGCCTTGTGTTCGATCTTGCTGGTGATCAGGTGCTTGCCCTTGGAGCCATAGAAATGTGCCGCACCCTTGATAGCCAGGTTGTCGGATTCGGTGGCGCCGGACGTCCAGACGATTTCACGCGGGTCGGCATTGACCAGATCGGCCACCTGACGACGGGCGTTTTCGACGGACTCTTCAGCTTTCCAGCCGAACACGTGGGAACGGGACGCCGGGTTACCGAAGTTTCCGTCGACCAGCAGGCATTCACTCATTTTTTGCGCAACGCGCGGATCGACCGGGGTGGTCGCAGAGTAATCAAGGTAAATCGGCAATTTCATGGACTATCTCCTAAATCAGGCTGGCTGGCGTGCCGCTAGCTCTTTGGCTGTCATTCGACGGCGGACGCTTCAATCTTGTCCAGGCGCGGCGCCTTGCCATTGCAACGACGCTGATCCTGACGCTGGGCCACTTCCTGCACCTCACGGCGAGTTACGAGGTCGGCCAAGCTGATACCGCTGAGAAATTCGTGAATCTGCAGGCTCAGGTCGCACCACAGGTGATGGGTCAGGCAGGTGTCGCCGGAATGGCAATCGCCCTGGCCCTGGCACTTGGTGGCATCGACCGATTCGTTGACCGCATCGATCACCTGAGCCACCTGGATACCCTGCATGTCGCGCGACAGCTGGTAACCACCACCTGGACCGCGAACACTGGAAACCAGGTTACTGCGGCGCAGCTTGGCGAAAAGCTGTTCGAGATAGGACAGGGAGATGCCTTGGCGCTCGGAGATATCGGCCAGGGACACCGGCCCGTGCTGCGCGTGCAACGCCAGATCAAGCATGGCGGTCACGGCGTATCGGCCTTTTGTAGTCAGTCGCATGGACAATTACCACGGAGTTCGGAATGGGCGAAGTATGCAATTCCCGAGCATTTAAGTCAACTATAAGACCTAGTGCTTTAGTCGGGTTTACCCGCAAAAGAGCGCGCGAATGATAGCAGGGTCTGCGGCCTAATGGCACGCTGGTTGCCGCCTGCCTGTGTAGTAGCTGCCGCAGGCTGCGATCTTTTGATCTTATAGAAGAGCAAAATCAAAAGATCGCAGCCTTCGGCAGCGCCTACAGAGACGCATCAGCCAGCTTTGGATTCGTCTTTGCCTTTGACGCAGGCGAAGTCTTCTTCGCGCAGCTCAGGCAGATCTTTGGCACAGTAATTACTGCCCAGATCCTTCAGGGCGCCGCACATCCCCTCCAGCCGCCCGTCCACCGCTTGCAGGTGATCGAGCAACTGACCAATGGCGCGCGCCACCGGGTCCGGCATGTCTTCGCTGACACCATAGGCATCGAAACCGATCTTCTCGGCCATCGCTTTGCGCTTGGCGTCCTGCTCTTCGTCGGATTTGACGATGATCCGCCCGGGAATACCGACAACAGTGGCGCCCGGCGGTACTTCTTTGGTCACCACGGCATTGGAACCGACTTTGGCACCGGCGCCCACCGTGAACGGGCCAAGCACCTTGGCGCCCGCCCCCACGACCACGCCGTCGCCCAGCGTCGGATGACGTTTGCCTTTATTCCAACTGGTGCCACCGAGGGTCACGCCCTGGTAAATGGTCACGTCATCGCCAATCTCGGCAGTTTCACCGATGACGATGCCCATGCCGTGATCGATGAAGAAGCGCCGACCGACCTTGGCGCCCGGATGAATCTCGATGCCGGTCAACCAGCGACCGAAGTTCGACACCAGTCGCGCCAGCCACTTCAGCTCGTTGCGCCACAGCATACCGGCCAATCGATGAATCCAGATTGCATGCATGCCGGGGTAGCAGGTCAGGACTTCAAAAGCGTTACGCGCCGCCGGGTCTCGATGGAATACGCTCTGGATATCTTCACGCAAACGCTCAAACATCATTTAGTCCTTCCGCTTAAGAAGCTCACCACGGGCCGCTTTTTGGGTTTCCGTGAGGATGCCACGCAAAATATTCATTTCCGCCCGGCTGACCGAGCTGCGTCCGTACAACCGGCGCAGGCGCGCCATCAAGTGTCGTGGTTTTTCCGGATCGAGAAACTCGATGGCCACCAGCGTCTGCTCCAGATGCTCATAAAAGCGCTCCAGCTCATCCATGGTCGCGAGCTCGGCGCTTTTCACCGAAGCCACTTCTTCTTTCTCGATCTTGGTCGGCTGCCCCTGAGCGGCCAGCCAGGCCATACGCACTTCATAGCTCAACACCTGCACCGCCGCCCCGAGGTTCAGCGAGCTGAACTCAGGATCGGAGGGGATGTGCACGTGAAAGTGACATCGCTGCAGCTCTTCATTGGTCAGGCCGGAGTCTTCACGACCGAACACCAAAGCGATTTCCGCGCCCTGCCCGGCTTCCTCGACCACCTTGCTCCCGCATTCGCGCGGATCGAGCAGCGGCCAGGGAATGCGGCGGTCACGGGCGCTGGTACCCAGCACCAGATTGCAGCCCACCAGCGCGTCTTCCAAGGTGGCGACGACTTGAGCGTTTTCAAGGATATCCCCGGCACCGGAAGCACGCGCATCGGCTTCGTGATGCGGGAACAACCGCGGTTCGACCAGCACCAGCCGCGACAGACCCATGTTTTTCATGGCGCGCGCGGCCCCGCCGATGTTGCCG
Organism: Pseudomonas serboccidentalis; assembly: GCF_028830055.1. Lineage (NCBI taxonomy): Bacteria > Pseudomonadati > Pseudomonadota > Gammaproteobacteria > Pseudomonadales > Pseudomonadaceae > Pseudomonas > Pseudomonas serboccidentalis. Next base: position 5,502,570 of record NZ_CP101655.1, on the reverse strand, counting down.
GGGTGGCTGGTATTGACCAGGACGACACGAATGTTCTGCAGCAAGGGAGGCGCTCTCGGACACAGGAAAGGGGTGCAAATCTTACAGAACAGCCTACCGTTAAGCTATGAATGCGAACAGCGACCTTCACCTGAAGAAAAGTTCTGATAGAATGCGCGGCTTTCTTTAACAACCTTAGGTGACACATCCATGCAGCCCATGCTGAATATCGCGCTGCGCGCCGCCCGCAGCGCCAGTGAACTGATCTTCCGCTCCATCGAGCGCCTGGATACCATCAAGGTCGACGAAAAAGACGCCAAGGATTATGTATCCGAGGTGGATCGCGCCGCCGAACAGAAAATCATCGATGCCCTGCGCAAGGCTTACCCGAATCACTCGATCCAGGGTGAAGAGACCGGCATGCACGTCGGTAACGGCATCGAAGGCGAAGAGTACCTGTGGATCATCGACCCACTGGACGGCACCACCAACTTCCTGCGCGGCATCCCTCACTTTGCTGTCAGCATTGCCTGCAAATACCGTGGCCGCCTGGAACACGCAGTGGTTCTGGACCCGGTTCGCCAGGAAGAATTCACCGCCAGCCGTGGTCGCGGTGCTCAACTGAACGGTCGTCGTCTGCGCGTCAGCGGTCGCACCAGCCTCGACGGCGCTCTGCTGGGTACTGGCTTCCCGTTCCGTGACGACCAGATGGACAACCTCGACAACTACCTGGGCATGTTCCGCGCCCTGGTTGGCCAGACTGCCGGCATCCGCCGCGCCGGTTCCGCCAGCCTGGACCTGGCCTACGTGGCTGCCGGTCGTTTCGACGCGTTCTGGGAATCGGGCCTGTCCGAGTGGGACATGGCTGCCGGCGCCCTGCTGATCCAGGAAGCTGGTGGTCTGGTGAGCGACTTCACCGGCGGTCACGACTTCCTTGAAAAAGGCCACATCGTTGCCGGCAACACCAAATGCTTCAAGGCAGTACTGACGGCCATCCAGCCGCACCTGCCGGCTTCGCTGAAGCGCTAAGCTTTTCGCGAAACGCAAAAAGCACCCTGCGGGGTGCTTTTTTTATACCTGGAATTCGTCACCCGGCACACCTCCGGCCCTCTGTAGGAGTGAGCCTGCTCGCGATAGCGGTGTATCAGTCGCCACTTGTTTTGAATGGAAAAACGCTATCGCGAGCAGGCTCACTCCTACAGAGGATTTGTTGTGCGACTTAAATGGGGGCACAAAAAAAGCACCCCGCAGGGTGCTTCTTTTTGAGTCCACTTAGCCGATCACTGACCCGGCTCGTTCTGCGACAGAATCAACTTGCCTTCCTTGTCGACCGGAATCTGGTTGCCCGGATCGCGATCCATCCGCACTTTTCCTTCCTTGCCATCCAGCGAATAACGCACGTCGTAACCTACGACCTTGTCACTGATGTCATTGACCGTGTTGCAGCGGGTTTGGGTAGTGGTGTAAGTGTCACGCTCTTGCATGCCCTCCTGCACCTTGTTACCGGCATAACCGCCACCGACTGCACCGGCTACCGTGGCAATCTTCTTGCCGGTGCCGCCGCCAATCTGATTACCCAACAAACCGCCTGCCAGTGCACCCACCACCGTACCGGCAATCTGATGTTGATCTTTTACCGGTGCCTGACGAGTCACTGTCACGTCCTTGCACACTTCACGTGGAGTCTTGATCTGTGTTTTGACCGGTTCAACGGCCAGTACTTGCGCATACTCAGGGCCGCTTTTAACCAGGCTGTAGGTGGCAACAGCGCCCCCGGCAGTCACACCGACAGCACCCAATACCGCACCAACCAGCAACGACTTGTTCACATGAACCTCCTGACCATCACATACGGGACGCGCCCGCGCTTCTCCCAGCCTTGGAGCATAAAAAAAGGCGCGAGTTCAACTCGCGCCTTTTTCGGGCTGACAGCCGGAGAAGCGATGGCCGTTATGGACGGTCGTCGACTTCCTTCTCGGTGTTAGCCGGAGGAATCAGATCCTCAGTGCTCAGGTTCAGCCAGATCAGCACCACGTTCGCGATGTAGATCGACGAGTAGGTACCCGCCAGAACACCGATGAACAGGGCGATCGAGAAGCCGAACAGGTTGTCGCCACCGAAGAACAGCAGCGCCGCGATCGCCAGCAAGGTAGAGATCGACGTCGCCATGGTCCGCAGCAGGGTCTGAGTGGTCGAGATGTTGATGTTCTCGATCAGCGAAGCCTTGCGCAGCACACGGAAGTTCTCACGAACCCGGTCGAATACCACAATGGTGTCGTTCAGCGAGTAACCGATGATCGCCAGCACTGCCGCCAGTACCGTCAGGTCGAAGGTGATCTGGAAGAACGACAGGATACCGACGGTCACGATCACGTCGTGAATCAGCGAAACGATGGCGCCGACTGCGAATTTCCACTGAAAGCGGAAAGCCAGGTAGATCAGGATACCGCCGAGCGCCAGGAGCATGCCGAGGCCGCCCTGGTCGCGCAGCTCTTCCCCGACCTGCGGGCCGACGAACTCGACGCGCTTGACCGTCGCCGGGTTGTCGCCGCCGACTTTCTGCAGGGCGTCCGCCACTTGATGGCCCAACTGCGGGTCTTCACCCGGCATGCGCACCAACAGGTCGGTGGTCGCACCGAAGTTCTGCACGATGGCCTCGTGGTAACCGGAAGTCACCAGTTGCTCACGCACTTTGGTGACATCGGCCGGACGCTCGTAGGTCAGCTCGATGAGCGTACCGCCGGTGAAGTCCAGACCCCAGTTCATGCCCTTGTGGACGACGCTGAAAATAGCCAGCAACGTGAGAAACACTGTGACGCCGAACGCGAAGTTGCGAACGCCCATGAAGTTGATTGTACGTAACATGGCAGCCCCTTAAATCCACAACTTCTTGAAGTCACGACCGCCGAAGATCAGGTTGACCATCGCGCGGGTCACCATGATGGCCGTGAACATCGAGGTAAAGATCCCGAGGGACATGGTCACTGCGAAACCCTTCACCGGGCCGGTGCCCATGGCGAAGAGGATGCCGCCGACCAGCAGAGTGGTCAGGTTGGCGTCGAGAATCGCGGTGAATGCCCGGCCGAAGCCTTCGTTGATTGCACGCTGTACGGTCATGCCGGCGGCGATCTCTTCACGAATCCGCGAGAAGATCAGCACGTTGGCGTCGACCGCCATACCCATGGTCAACACGATACCGGCGATACCCGGCAGGGTCAGCGTTGCACCCAGCAGCGACATCAGGGCCAGCAGCAGCACCATGTTCACAGCCAGTGCGACGGTGGCGATCACACCGAAGAAGCGGTAGATGGCGATGATGAACAGCGAGACGAACAGCATGCCCCACAGCGATGCATCGATACCCTTGGTGATGTTGTCAGCACCCAGGCTCGGACCGATTGTGCGCTCTTCAGCGAAGTACATCGGCGCCGCCAGACCACCGGCACGCAACAGCAGCGCCAGCTCGGACGACTCGCCCTGGCCGTTCAGGCCGGTGATACGGAACTGCGCACCCAGCGGCGACTGAATGGTCGCCAGACTGATGATCTTCTTCTCTTCCTTGAAAGTCTGTACCGGTACGTCTTTCTCGACGCCGTCCACAACCTGCTTGGTGTAAGTGGTCACCGGACGCTGTTCGATGAAGATCACGGCCATGCTGCGACCCACGTTCGAACGGGTCGCGCGGCTCATCAGCTCGCCACCGTGGCCATCCAGACGGATGTTCACTTCCGGGGTGCCGTGCTCGCCGAAACCGGCCTTGGCGTCAGTCACCTGGTCACCGGTGATGATCAGGCCACGCTCGATCTGTGCAGGAGGACGCTTGCCTTCACGGAACTCGAAGGTTTCGGAAGTGGCTTTCGAAGCACCCGGCTCTGCAGCCAGACGGAACTCAAGGTTGGCCGTCTTGCCGAGGATACGCTTGGCTTCGGCAGTGTCTTGCACGCCCGGCAGCTCAACCACGATGCGGTTGGCGCCCTGACGCTGAACGATCGGTTCGGCAACACCCAGCTCGTTGACGCGGTTACGTACCGTGGTCAAGTTCTGCTTGATGGAGTATTCACGGATTTCCGCCAGCTTGGCCGGGGTCATCGCCAGACGCAGCACCGGTTGACCGTTGAGGTCGGCCGGAACAATGTCGAAATCGTTGAAGTTCTTGCGGATCAGCGCACGGGCCTGCTCACGGGAGTCTGCATCGGCAAAGCCCAGTTGAATGGCACCATTGAGCTGCGGCAGGCTGCGATAGCGCAGCTTCTCTTTGCGCAGCAGGCTCTTGACGTCGCCTTCGTAGACTTTCAGGCGTGCGTCGAGGGCTTTATCCATGTCCACTTCCAGCAGGAAGTGCACACCACCGGACAAGTCCAGACCCAGCTTCATCGGGTGCGCACCCAGGTTGCGCAGCCATTGCGGGGTGGTTTGTGCCAGGTTCAATGCGACGACATAGTCATCACCCAATGCCTTGCGCACAACGTCCTTGGCCGGCAGCTGGTCTTCAGCCTTGGTCAGACGGATCAGGCCGCCCTTGCCGTTGGCCGCCAGGCTCGAAGCCTTGACGTTGATGCCGGACTCACGCAGCGCAGTGCTGACGCGATCCAGATCGGCCTGATTGACCTGCAGAGCCGTGCTGGCGCCGCTGATCTGAATGGCCGGGTCATCGGGGTATAGATTGGGAGCGGAATAAATCAGACCGATCGCCAGCACCGCCAGGATCAGAATGTATTTCCACAGAGGATATTTGTTCAGCATCACGCCGCCCGTTATGAACGCGGGGCGCCTTGCGCGCCCCGTCGATTGAGTAGAAGTTGGAACCTTAGATCGCTTTCAGCGTGCCTTTTGGCAGCGTGGCGGCGATGGCGCCCTTCTGGAACTTCATTTCCACGGTGTCGGAAACTTCCAGAACCACGAAGTCATCGGCCACTTTGGTGATCTTGCCGGCGATGCCGCCGGTGGTGACCACTTCGTCGCCCTTGGCAAGGCTGCTCAGCAGGTTCTTCTGCTCTTTGGCGCGCTTGGCCTGTGGACGCCAGATCATCAGATAGAAGATGACCAGGAAGCCGACCAGGAAAATCCACTCGAAGCCGCCGCCCATTGGGCCAGCAGCAGCCGGTGCAGCTGCGTCAGCCATGGCATTAGAGATAAAAAAGCTCATTTAGCACTCCAGTTGCAAATGTTGAATCTTGGGGTCAGAAAACTCAGTCCAAAGGCGGAACGGGGAGCCCGCGTTTGGCGTAGAAGGCATCGACAAAGGCGGCCAATGTACCCTGTTGAATAGCCTCGCGCAAACCAGCCATCAGCACCTGATAATGGCGCAAGTTATGGATGGTATTGAGCATGCTTCCCAGCATTTCGCCGCACTTGTCCAGGTGATGCAGATAAGCGCGGGAGAAGTTCTGGCAGGTATAGCAATCGCAGGTCGGATCCAGCGGCGAATCATCATGGCGATGGAACGCGTTACGGATCTTCAGCACGCCTGTATCAATGAATAGATGCCCATTGCGGGCATTACGGGTTGGCATCACGCAATCGAACATGTCCACACCGCGGCGCACACCCTCAACCAGATCTTCCGGTTTGCCAACGCCCATAAGGTAACGAGGTTTGTCAGCCGGCATCATGCCCGGCAGATAATCCAGCACCTTGATCATCTCGTGCTTGGGCTCGCCCACCGACAGACCGCCGATGGCCAGGCCGTCGAAGCCGATCTTGTCCAGACCTTCCAGCGAACGCATGCGCAGATCCTGGTGCATGCCGCCCTGAACGATGCCGAACAGCGCCGCGGTGTTGTCACCGTGGGCATTTTTCGAACGCTGGGCCCAGCGCAGCGACAACTCCATCGACACCCGCGCGACGTCTTCGTCAGCCGGGTACGGCGTGCATTCGTCGAAGATCATCACGATGTCGGAGCCGAGATCGCGCTGCACCTGCATCGATTCTTCCGGGCCCATGAACACTTTCGAGCCGTCGACCGGAGAGGCGAAGGTCACGCCCTCCTCCTTGATCTTGCGCATCGCGCCCAGGCTGAACACCTGGAAGCCGCCGGAGTCGGTGAGGATCGGGCCTTTCCACTGCATGAAATCGTGCAGGTCGCCGTGCTCCTTGATCACCTCGGTGCCCGGGCGCAGCCACAGGTGGAAGGTGTTGCCCAGAATGATTTCTGCGCCGGTGGCAACGATGTCACGCGGCAACATGCCCTTGACGGTGCCGTAGGTGCCCACCGGCATGAAGGCCGGGGTCTCGACGGTGCCACGCGGGAAGGTCAGGCGACCACGACGGGCCTTGCCATCGGTGGCCAGGAGTTCAAAGGACATGCGACATTCGCGACTCATTCTGTTTCCTCTGGGCCTGTGTGTTCAGGGGCAGTCGGTGCGGGATTACGGGTAATGAACATCGCATCACCGTAGCTGAAAAAGCGGTACCCGTTATCGACGGCGGCTTTATAGGCGGCCATGGTTTCGGGATAACCGGCGAACGCCGAAACCAGCATCAACAGCGTGGATTCGGGCAAATGGAAGTTGGTGACCAGGGCGTCGACCACATGGAACGGCCGGCCCGGGTAGATAAAGATGTCGGTGTCGCCACTGAACGGCTTGAGCACGCCATCGCGCGCGGCACTTTCCAGCGAACGCACGCTGGTGGTGCCCACGGCAATCACTCGCCCGCCACGCTCGCGGCACGCGGCAACGGCGTCGACCACATCCTGGCCGACTTCCAGCCACTCGCTGTGCATGTGGTGATCTTCGATCTTCTCGACGCGCACCGGCTGGAACGTGCCGGCACCGACGTGCAGGGTGACGAACGCGGTCTCGACGCCCTTGGCGGCAATCGCCTCCATCAGCGACTGGTCGAAATGCAGCCCCGCCGTCGGCGCCGCCACCGCACCGAGACGCTGGGCGTACACGGTCTGATAGCGCTCGCGATCCGAACCTTCGTCCGGGCGGTCTATATAAGGAGGCAACGGCATGTGCCCGACGCGATCGAGCAGCGGCAGCACTTCTTCAGCGAAGGCCAGCTCGAACAGCGCATCGTGACGCGCGAGCATCTCGGCTTCGCCACCGCCGTCGATCAGGATCTTCGAACCCGGCTTGGGCGACTTGCTGGAGCGCACATGGGCCAGCACGCGGTGCGTATCGAGCACCCGTTCGATGAGGATTTCCAGCTTGCCGCCCGAGGCTTTCTGCCCGAACAACCGCGCCGGAATCACCCGGGTATTGTTGAACACCATCAAATCGCCCGGGCGCAAATGCTCAAGCAAATCAGTGAATTGACGGTGTGCCAAGGCGCCGCTGACCCCATCCAGGGTCAACAGGCGACTACCGCGACGCTCGGCCAAAGGGTGGCGGGCAATCAGCGAATCAGGAAGCTCGAAGGTAAAGTCAGCAACGCGCATGATGGGGTTCGTCTAGCAGGGCCGGAAAGTCTAGCGGAATTATCAAAAATTGACCATGAAACGTGATTGACCAACGGTAATCACCTCTCTATACTTCGCCGCCATTGAGCCCTGATGGCGGAATTGGTAGACGCGGCGGATTCAAAATCCGTTTTCGAAAGGAGTGGGAGTTCGAGTCTCCCTCGGGGCACCACATAGCAGTATCTGAGAGTCTCTACCAACCTCTCAGACCCAAAGAAACCGGCCACTTGGCCGGTTTTTTTGTGCCTGTCTGTCTACCCCTGTCTCCCCTTATCCGTTGTATCCCTGTATCCCTGCTTGTATCCTGAGAAAAATACCGAACTTTGGGATACAAGGATGAAGCGCGCAGACATCAAGCGCCGCCCTCTCGCTGACACGACACTTGCGGGATTGGAGCCGGAATCAAAGGAATACAGGGAGCTGGACGGAAACGGCCTCTACTTCAGGGTTAAACCTGATGGTGGTAAATCCTGGCAGCTCCGCTACAAACGTCCGGCGGGCAATTGGGCTTGGATGGGGCTCGGGGGTTACCCGGAAGTTAGTGGCGCGTTGGCAAGGGACAAAGCTGCCGATCTACGCAAAGTAGTGAGTAGCGGTGCCGATCCTCTTGAACAAAAGCGATCCGCGAAAGCTGCTATCGATGCGGCCAAGACCCGAACCTTTCGAGCTGCCGCTGATGCCTGGCTGAAGGCAAAAGAGGAAAAGGGTCTCGCACCCTCCACTCTCAACAAAATCCGCACCTACCTCGACAAAGACATACTTCCGGCACTGGGAGATAAGCCTCTAGACGAAGTCACCCGTACCGACTGCGCGGAGCTCCAAGCATCCATCGAAGCCCGGGACGCACACAACGTGGCGGAAAAGTGTCGCACTTGGATCAATCAGATATTCGGGCGAGCCATCGGTTTGGGCCTCACGGAAAACGATCCGGGCAGTCGGCTACGAGATATTGCAGCTCAAGCTCCGAAGACTCAGCAACATCCTCATTTACTTGAGCCTGAGTTGGCAGAGTTCCTCCAAGCACTCAAAAACACTCCCAGCAGGCTGACGGCCCGGACTGCAGCATGGCTCTGTATCTGGACCGCATCTAGACCGGGCATGGTTCGGTTAGCTGAATGGAAAGAGTTCGACCTTGATAAAGCGTTATGGACGACGCCTGCCGCCAAGATGAAGATGCGCAGGGACTTTGTATGCCCACTCCCTAAGCAAGCGCTTTCCGCTCTCAAAGAACTTCACTGCCTTACTGGTCGCAGCCGCTGGCTTTTCCCCGGAGTGGGCGCGAAGAATCCAACGATTAGTGAAAACACAATCAATAAAGTCTTCGCGACGGTTGGTTACAAAGGCCGCTTGGTTGGGCATGGGACTCGCCACACCGCCAGCACTTTGCTCAGGGAACACGGCTGGCCGAAAGAGCATGTCGAAGCGCAGCTTGCTCACAAAGAAGAGGGAATATCCGGGGTATACAACAAGGCTCAATACCTAGAGTACAGGGTGAAGATGATGCAGTGGTATGCAGATCACCTTGATGCGTTGGCAAACGACCAGGTGACCAAGGAACAATTTGGAGAAGCGGTATGAATGCACCTATCCATACCGCCTCCAGAATCCATGTTACGAGTGTTACTCGTGTAACGGTGCCGGCCAATCCCCCGGATTCATTGGCTTTGAACCCCGTTACACTCCAGCACGCTATTCCGTACACTCGATGTAACGCACGCCGATTGTGTAACGCTACGATAGGCCCCTTGCCTGCTGCGGGCCGACACTCCCTCACACTTGGCCATAGCGCAAAGCCCGCTGGCTACGCTTCAAACTCGCAGGGCGAGGGAAAGCGGGTTGCACGTCGAGAGCCATTCGCATGATTGATACCCACCCGATTTTGCACTCGGCGCTAACCGCTGGACTGATCCAATATCTCTCAGAGCAGCCACTCTACGTGCTCTGCAATGAACAGATCACTGACGCGTGCGAGCTGATCAATCAGTGCTGCATTCGCATCCACGCCGGCAACATCAGCAGCGACATGAGCAGCATGTGCATCCAGACAACGATGCATGAGGAGGCTATTTTTCAGTACGCCTCAACCGACAAAAAAAACCGTCTCGCGCATTGGGTTCGCCAATACAGCAAGTGCCATTCAGCATCGGAACGCGAGGCATACGCAGCCTACATCATGGCCTGCGCAGTAAAAGCGCTGAGCGCCTTAGCGGACTGGATGCGCTCCACCGAACAAGAGGCTTGGTCGCATGTTGCCGAGCCTCCGACGGATTGGCCGTGGGACCTTTATTGTCAGGTTGTGGAAAGGCAGGTCGATCCTAACGAACGTATTGAGGCACTGGACCAGTACGTGCTGTTTTTGGAGCCCATAACATCCCTACCCTGCTTGATCAGTGACGAGCTGACCCCAATCGCTTACAGGGCAATCGAGAACGCTATCCGCACTAAGGGAGGCATCATCAGCGGAATGGAGCGTAACGAAGAAATCGGCGCACGAGATACAGCAATCATTAGGCAAGGTCGACACTACGTGGCTAGCGGAATGTCACGGCGTAACGTGACCACGGCGGTTCACGCCTGGCTGGAACGGGAGGTGTCCAAACCACTAAAGCAGCGCGCTGAGTGGGTGACACTGGAAACCGAAAAAGCGCTAACCCGCAAAAGCGTGGAGGGAATCCTGAAGCGCAATTTGGTGGTGTGACCGATATTTCAATGTCATTTCAAATGGAAGTGAACTGCTCACCACCGACCAATCTCTAGACCATTGCTCTCGTTGTCCAAATCAATCGAGAGCAATACCTATGAACACCTCTGTCACCGATTTTCCCCGCAAGACTCCCGCCAACGCCACCTCACTTTTTGATGCCACTTCAACTTTGATCCGCATGCGGGAGGTGGAAGGCATCGTGGGGATGAAGCGTTCGACCATCTACAAACTGATGCAGCGCACCGACTGCGGCTTTCCGCAGCCCGTCAAACTGAGCAACAGCAACGCACGCGGCGCCCCTGTCGCCTGGGTCCTTTCTGAAGTTCAAGCGTGGGCGCGCAGCCGCATCGAGGCACGCGATCAGGTGGCTGCATGAGCCACAAGACTGCAAACAACGCTTTGATGCATCCCTTTTCCGTGTTGCGTCGGATCGGTTTCTCGTCTCGCGTCATGCAGCGTCTTGAACGCTACCGCAGCCAGCATGACAGGCAAGGTCGCGTTGTCAGCGTGCTCAGTTGGGCCGACGGCACCTGGTGCGCCCTCTCCCTCCACTGCGAAAAGACGGGTGCCGTAGTCGTCGACGAAGGCCAGCAGGTCGACGCCTACGAAGATGCCCGCTCCATGCTCAGCGGAGGATTCCTGCCCCTTCTCTCCCTGCGCTGGGAAGCCCATGCCTGAAACGAAAACGCCTCCGGAAGCGATCCGGAGGCGTTGAGGTCAATCTACATGCTCGAACAATTTATGCCGCACCTGAAAAAACCGCAAGCCATCAGCGCAGTTGCACTTTGGAAAAACGGACGTTACTCTCTGGGCGTCGCTGCAAATTCAGCGATTGGGCTTGGCGGCCCATACAGTACAAGGCGCAACAGCGCCCCCATTACGATTGCAGGCGCTTTTTTTGTGCCCGCATTCCCGTGTTATGGCGGGTTGCGTAGGAGCACCCTCGGGTGCGCCGGTCTCCTTGTACGCCGGTCCGCCAATCCTGCGCAATCCGTCACCCTAATCTGCTTGGCGGCAGACGGTGGCGGTTCCTCAGTACAAGGAGCCTTCACAAATGCAACACGCCCTCAATCCGTCCAAAATTCGCGCCGCTGCACATCGTGCAATGGCTCTCGCCGCTTTACACGCCAACTCCAGCCTCGCTACACGCCTCTCCCGCTACAACGCTCACATGGCCAAAGCCCGCGCGCTCGAAACCGCAGGCGGTGCCCAATGAACAACTCACTGAGTTTTGCCCTGCCCGAAAACCTGCTTTGCGTGAATCCGACCGCAGAGGCCGGCATTCCTATCGACGCCATCACCTGCGCTATCGACCGCGCTGACTCGGTGCTGACGTTGCTTGAGGATCACTTCGAAAACGAATCCTCGCGCCTTGCCAATCACGTCATTGCTGCCGTCCTCTGGGACGTTCGCGGCACCCTCGGCCTGATCAAAACGCTGGCCATGCACGGCGACACCACGTCAACGCCTGCGGTGCAGAAAGGCGGTGCGCTATGACCACCTCCACCACGCTAGGTCACGCCACCTTTTCCCGCGTCAATGCCTCTGACCTGAAGCTGTTTCGCGTCAATGCCGGTGTGCCAGTCGAAGACGCACTGGAGATGGTGTCGTTGCTTCAGCATCACGCGAATCAACTCAATTTCGACGCTGCCATGAGTGACAACGGCGAGCGTTTCAGTTGGCCTGCTCTGTACCTGGGCGAGATGGCCAAAGCGCTGATTGATGACATTAACGACGCGTTGTTTCTGCCGAGGGCTGAGACATGAGCCAGCGCCCGAACAGCACCGCGAAACGCCCAAGCTTTGCCGACGTGAAAGCCGCCGCGCTGAAAGACATTGATCGTGTCTTGTCGCACTGGCTGCCCAATGGCAAGCGCGTGGACGGCGGCAAGGAATACACCGCCCCCAATCCAACCCGCAGCGACAAGCGCGCCGGTTCGCTCAAGGTCAATTTGAACAAGGGTACCTGGGCAGACTTTGCCACCGGCGACAAAGGCGGCGACCTGATCGATCTGGTGCGCTATCTGGACGGCGGCACCGACGTGGAAGCCTGCCACAAACTGGCAGATTGGCTGAACGTTGCGCCCGGCGCCGCCAAGGTTAAGGCCGCCCCAAGTAAGTCGAAGGCACCGACGTGGAACGCCATCCAGCCGATCCCGGCCGAGGCCATGAACAAGTGTCCGGCCAAGCATCGTGATCATGGTGTGCCGTCCAAGGTCTGGATCTATCGTGACGCGCAGGGTCAGCCGCTCATGGCGCTGTATCGCTTCGACCTCGGCCCCGATGAAGACGGCAAGCCGAAGAAGGTCTTTGCGCCCCTGACGTGGTGTCAGCGCGCCGATAGCCAAACCAAACAATGGCGCTGGCAGGGGCTGCCGGATCCGCGTCCGCTGCTGCGCCTTGATGAACTGGCCCAGCGCGCCGACGCACCGGTGGTTCTGTGCGAAGGCGAGAAAGCGGCAGATGCCGCCGCTGAGTTGCTGCAGGACTACGTGGCCACCTGCTGGCCGAACGGCTCCAACTCCTGGCACAAAGCCGACCTGACGCCGCTCAAGGGACGCGACGTGGTGTTGTGGCCGGACAACGATGATAGCGGTAAAGCCTGCATGGACATCGTCGCCGAGAGGCTGCGGGAAATCGGCGCCGCCTCGGTCCGGGTCATCGCGCTGGAGGTGTTTAAACGCAAGCCAACGTTGAAGAACGACCACGCCGCGTTCGCCAAAGGTGGTCAATGGGATGACGGCGACGATGCCGCCGATGCGCTCGCCAAAGGCTGGAGCGCGGGCCACTTCGCCGAACTGCAAAGCAGCGGCGAGCTGTTCGGAGTGATCGAAGAAAAACCGGTAATTGCCCAGGTGGGACCCAAGCCGGAACCAGAGCCGGAACCGAAACCCAAAGCAGCAACCAAGCGTCCGGCAAAATCGAAAAACGATCTGATGCCGGGAGGCTTTCGCCTGACGCCCGAAGGTGTGTTTTATGCCGGCGACGACGGTGAAGCACGCCCGGTATGTTCGCCGCTGGCGATCCTTGCGCGTACCCGTGACGAGAAGGGCCACAACTGGGGCTTGCTGGTCGAGTTCGACGACCCCGACGGCACCAAGAAACGCTGGAACATCCCGGCGCGCACCATGACCGGCGACTTCGGTAAGGACGTACTCGGCCCATTGGTGGACATGGGGTTGCGTCTAGCCGGCAGTCGTTCGGGGCGCAACGCACGCAACGATTTGCAGAGTTACCTGGGCGGCTTCGACAGTGCTCAACGTGCGCGTCTGGTCACTCGTTTGGGTTGGCATGACAACGCCTTTCTGTTGCCCGAGCAACAGGTCGGCATGCACGCGGAACACCTGCACTTCTACGAGGCCGGCGCGCAGCTTCCGCCGATCAGCGAAGCGGGCACGTTGGAACAATGGCAACAGCAAATCGGTGCGCTGTGTATCGGCAACCATCGTTTGGCGTTTGTCGTCGGCGTGGCCTTCGCCGGCCCCCTGTTGCACATGCTCGGCCACGAATCGGGCGGCTTTCACCTGTACGGCGACAGCTCCGGCGGCAAGACCACGCACCTGCAGGTTGCCGCCTCGGTTTACGGAGGGCCGCGCCTGGTGCGCTCGTGGCGCTCGACCGACAACGCGCTTGAGTCGATCGCTGCCGCGCATTCCGACGGGCTTCTGGTGCTCGATGAAATCGGCATGTGTGATGCCCGCATCATCGGCGAGACCGTGTACATGCTCGGCAACGGCACCGGCAAGGCCCGCGCCAATGATCGAGGCCAAGCGGGCCGACAGGTGCAGGAATGGCGCCTGCTGTTTCTCTCCACCGGTGAAAAGACCTTAGCCCAGCACATGGCCGAGGCCAACAAGGAGCTGAAAGCCGGCATGGAGGTACGCATGCTCGCCGTTCCGGCGGATGCCAGCAGAGGCCTTGGCATGTTCGACACACTCAACGGTTTCGAAGACGCCGCCACTCTGTCCGACGCACTCAAGGCTCGCGTAGCGAACTACTACGGCACCCCGCTTACCGCGTTCCTGTCCGCGCTATGCGAACCCGGCAAGCGCCACGGCTGGGCGGCAATCCTGCGCCGCACGCTGGAAGGCTTTATTGCGCAGTCGCTCCCTGCATCCGCCAGCGGACAGGCGCACCGCGCTGCCGCCCGCTTCGGCCTTGCAGCAGCCGCTGGCGAGTTGGCCACCGCGATGGGCATCACCGGCTGGCCGGATGGCACGGCCACCACCGCCGCTCGCGTGTGCTTGAACGCTTGGCTCCACGAGCGCGGTGGCGCCGGAAACTTCGAGGGCGATGCGATTTTGGCGCGGCTGCGCCAGGTCATCGAACGCTTCGGCGAAAGTCGCTTCACTCGCTGGGAATCGGCAGCGGCGAAGATCGATGAACACGGTCCGCGCACCATCGACCGCCTCGGTTTTCGCAAGACGCTGGAGCACGGTATGGGCGACACCATGCACACCACCAACACCTATTACGTGCTGCCGGAGGCATGGCGCTCCGAAATCTTCCGGGGCATGAACATCAACGCCGTGAACAAGGAGTTGTTGCAGCGCGGCGTGCTGGAGCCGGCCAGCGATGGCAAGGCATCGAGTCTGGTCCGATTGCCCGGACTTGGGCCCCAGCGCTGCTACATCGTGAAGAGGATTCCGGGAACGGATGAGAGCGAGGCTCGGGCTGCCTGAAAGCACGTCCGCTGATCGAGGTAGCGCCGGCTTATTCCCGGCCTCGCCAGCCGCTCATTCAACCCAAACCCATTTTTGAAGGAACAAGACAGATGAAAGAATTCCACGCTTCTACCGAACAACACGAACTGCTCGGCCGCGAGACCACCGGGCTGGCACGGCCGGTTTCGGACAACGCTGCAGCGACCGGTCATTGTGACAAGAAACAACGGTTGATCGACGAGATCAACCATCTGACCGCCCAACGCGATAAACACCTGAGCGACGCTGAACAGCACCACACCAAGATGGCGCCGCTGGAGGCGCTATTGGAAGGCGACGAAGTCATCGAGGAGGAACGGCTGACCGAAATCCGCAAGGAGCACAGCAGCCTGAAAGTTCCTTACGACGCCAGTAAGCACCGTGCCTGGCTGCTGGATGCGAAGATCACTCGCCGCGAGAAACTGCTCAATCATGAAACCCTGATGGCGGGTTACACCGAGTCGATGGCGAACTGGAAAGCCGACGAACAAGAACTCAACGAAAAACGCGACAGCCTCAGCACCCGCTTGGCGCAGATTCAGCAGCAAGCGGAAGAGGACATGGCCAAGGCCCGGCAAGCCGAAACCGACGCCGCCACCGCCTATGCGCAGGCCGTGGCCTGGGGCGATACCGAAGGCGAAAAGAACGCCAATGCCGATGCGCAGAAGGCTGCGAAAAACCTCGCGACGGCGACCGAACACAATCGGCGCCAACACCTGATCATCACTGCACTGGAACAAGAGCTGGCCATCGTCGACCAGCACATTGCCGAGGCGCAAAGGGAATACGGCTCGATCCAAAAAACAGCGATGTTCCTGGCCCGCACAGTGCTGGAGGAACAATGGAACGAACAAGCGCAAGCGCTGATGGAGTTGGGCGGCAAGCTGTGGAATGTACAAGGCATGTTGGGAGGGGAACACCTCAGCCTGATGAAGCTGGTACTTCCACAAGAAGGCGAAGACTTCCATAGCTGGACCTGGCGCGAGCTGTCGGATCGAGCCGGCAAGTACAGCGTGCAAGACATCCTTTCGCTGTAGGGCATTGAGCCACCGAAACAGCCTGCGCAGGTAGGCTGTTCAACCTCAACAGGCTAAAAAATGATCATTCAATTTGACCTTAGAAACACCCCCAACTGGAAAGACCTACTGAAAGCAAGAATAGTCTCCTTATCGGAAATGCTGGAGTTCGTGGACAAACCTCGCATAAAAACGAAAGTCGAGATTCTCACGGTAAAATTGATCAAGGCAGAGATTATTAGCATTAAGGAGTATCTGAAGCTGCCAGAATAGGGCTGAACTTTTGAGCCGCACAAAATTCAAACTGTCATTAAACAAACATAGGAAAAAACCATGTCCAAACTTGCCGAATACCGTCAGCTGGAAAAACACCTCGCTGAACAGCTCCAGGCACTGGAGTCGATGAAGAGCGACGGTGCGCTGAAAAAAGAGATCGAGTTCGAGACCAAGCTGCGAGAGCTGCTGAATCAGTACGGTTTCAGCCTCAAGCACATCATCAACCTGCTGGATCCACAGAGCACGAAGCGCGCTTCAACGCCGGCGGCGGCACCAGGCAAGCGTAAACCTCGTGAACTGAAGATCTACAAGAACCCGCACACAGGTGAAGTGGTTGAAACCAAAGGCGGCAATCACAAGACGCTGAAGGAGTGGAAAAACCAGCACGGTTCCGATGTAGTCGAGAGCTGGCTGAACAAGTAAGATCGCTTCATCTGAAAAAGGGCTCAAGAGAGCCCTTTTTGTTTATGCGCAAACAGTGAGAGTGTTTAACATCTCACAGTAATCCTATGGTCTGCCTTCGACTTTCTGAGTATTTCAGGAAAGTATACCGTTAGACCTTCTTCGCTATAGATGCTATCGCAATGAGGGTAGGTTGAGATAGCAACGCAAAGCATGAATTAGCTCAACGACTTTCATCAAATCCTCTCGCATCCCGTGTAGTTTTACAAACCTATGAAGCTGCGCTTTACCGTCCCGGGTAAATTCATGATGCGTTTTATCCGCTAGAACATTGCGTTTTTTAATAGCGCCGTAATGCTCATCATCGAAAGCACTTATCAACTCCTCAGAAACCAAATCTTCTATTTCCCAGTCCAAACCCTTATATGGCTCATTACTACGAGCAAAAGCCGCTGCAACTGTTCCTGGGTCCAAATTACCTGGTTCAGGCATAACAGGCATCAACCTAAAAACATCTTTGTATTCTAGAATACTGGAATCCAGATCACGAGCAGTTGCGATGGCTCTTCTGCCAGCCCAATCGTTATCAAACAACCCGACAAATCTATAAACAGGTTTCCCGTTGGGTTGCAAAAAAGTTCTTGCCATCCCTCGGAATGCAATTAGTTCCCGCACAACACCATTCACCCCTCCTTGATCTCTCTCTCCTGCTGCAACAATAGCAAAGTCCCCAAAAAGTTCTTTGCCAGAGAGTTCTTTTTCGAGAGATGAAACCAAACCCAAGAGTGCGACATCAGATGTGCCCTCTACTAAAATAGTACGGGGCTTGATTTGCATACCAAGAGATGCGGCGTACATCGCGATATGGTCCGTCATAACGCTATTCATCCCGTTGAGTTGATGACAGGACGGGACGCAAAAATGGCCCATTATGTCCAAAAGATACGTGTGCAAAGAACCTTATTCCCGGCTTAAGCTCACGATGGCCAAATTCTTGTACCCTAAAAGGTACAGCGACGTTGACAAACTCTTGAACTTTAGCAAGCGATCGCTTCTCATAGTCCGATCCAGTTTCGGCATGAACCACTTGAAGTTGATCGGAATCAGCTATCCGCAACCATCTAAGCCGAGTGGGAACCTGAACATAATATTCGCTATCCCTCCATGTCCTCCTCAGGTCCCTAAAAATTCGATCACCTTCAACTGCCCTACCTACCTGAAATAGTAAAATTGCGTACTCCAAGCTTAGCTGAAGCGGAGCGCGGTAATTCGAAGATACTATTTGCTCCAATATCTCAAGCTGCCCTTTATAACCATAAGGCTCATTGAGAGAAATCAGTTCATAACGTAGACTAAGGACCTGGATATTTCCAACACCCAAAGAGTGAGACAAAAGATCAATAGCTTCTGATCTAGTTTCCTTAGAGACCATAGAGAAATCCATTCTCTCTAAATCAGGAAAGTCACGGGCCAAAATCTTCCATGCATTAACGAGCATATCAATAGCATTCTCAGGCTCCTTTGCCGCCAAATCGAAAGGACTTAGCCTGAACAACTTACGTATTGCTTCATCCGCTAGACTTTGCAGCTGTACATTTCGCCTAGTATGAGAATTTGACGATAGCGCCGAGAACAACACCCCTAATATTTCTACGCAGTGGCCAATAGCGCTTTCCACTGGCGCTAGCGATGCTTCTTCCAATAAATGCTTAACATACGTCTCAATTACAAATGGACTGCTCGGATTTTGATCGTATGCCTTTTTCGTGGCGACACTAGCCAACAACATATTTTCGATAATATCTGGCTTTGGCTCTTCCAGAGCTGTCTGGATTCGAGCCAAGTCTAAATACGCATTAGCCAAAGAGTTATATAAATTTATATCCGGCTCCGAGCCTGGCTCATACTGTATAAACTCAAGCGCATACCGAATATCCACAATCGCGGCCTGAAGTAACTCTTTCCTTTCAAGACTACTGACGGTATTACTACGCTCATCAATCTTTGCAATCCGCCGCCTTGAAATAGCTGTATGGTGCCGAAAAACCCTACTAGTATTACGCAAACCTGACGGCATACGATCTAAGGCATCAAGTACCTCTCGCCAAAAAAATAGAAAATTAGCGCGACCATGTGCTGGGTCAATTTTAAAAATAGACTTAGAAAAATCTTCACCGATGGTTCTGTAACGGACCTCCCCAAGCTGAGACTTTTGTGATATCTGCTCTAGGACCAAAAACCTTAGATGCTCGGCATCCCGTGCTGCATCCAGCCCTAAAAGAATTTTCATTGCATTATCGTAAAATATTGCATTTAGCAGAAAGCGCCCAAGAATATCGTGAGTAAGAGCCCAGTATCGCTCGCCATTAGCGGCGACCTTCACTAACCCAAGCGATGACAGCGCCGCCCTCTGGTCTTCTAATAAATGAGAGGTAGGCCATTGGCCTGGCTCGGAAATCAGAAGACCTTCAGGCAAAGGGAGACGCTCCGAACTCAGCGCCGCAATTTCAACTACTGCGCGCTGGATGAGGACGCTGTCGGTTGACTCTTTAAAATTACGATACATCCAAGTCTGTATAGATTCAGACAGATCGTACTGCCCTTGTATCCAAAATGAGAGCGCAACCCAAAAAGCTGCTACTCCCTCTATATATTCGACTGAGTGGGACTTATAAAAGTTATTCCACTGAGCTTCATTTCTTACTTTCCCATAAACTTTCAAAAACTTATTGAGATGACGCCCCAAATCACGGGTACTCTCCTCATCGATCGCATGATTAAGCTCGGCAAGCTTCTTGAATACGGAACTATAATAAGAAAGACCAAGAACAGTGCCGGTCACAACCAATAGACAAGCTGGACGGCCGGATTTAATTAATTCTTGATTAAACCTTTGCAACTCCGCGTCGCGCCCTTGCCAATGCAAGCTATCAAACAATATTACCCAAGGAGTTTCGTACCTCTTGGATGCGCTACCCTTGGTGGTAACAACCTCCCCCTCCCCCGAATCCACTACCGCCGACGCCCCAGTCTCAAAGCACTCGTGCGCACGAGTAAGGAAATTTGAAACACTTAACGCATCAGGAGTAAATGGCAAGTGTTTAGCTATGAGTACCGGGTATCCCTCGCGTGCTAGCTCCCATGCGAGAGCACGAGCTAATGTAGTTCCGCCGGCGCCTGACTCAGATGCGATATATGCAATACAGTTATCGTCAGCACCTGTTGCGTCCAGGCGATTCATGTAGCCTGTCAACTTCCTTGAAGCTGCTTTATCTCTAATCCAAGGCACCCCTGCAGCGTAGGGCTTCCAAGAATCCTCAGAGTTTTTAAAAAAATCAATAAATTCCTCTTCAGGTAAATCTTCTGGAACCAGCGGCGATAAATCTTTTAATTGGATGATGCTATAATTTTCAGAGATTGGACGCTGAGGGTCATCAGCAGAGGATAGATCGACATTTCGAAAACCACCGTCTCTCTGCCTCATCCTTACCATAGTAGCAGTATCTGGGTATGTTTCGTGATACCTGCTAACAACCTCCACACTTAATTCATCTATACTTCGATGTAAAAAGTTTGCTGTATGGGTATCGCCATGCTTATCAACCCACTGCTCCAAAAGGTTAATAGCGCCTGGAACAGTTGTACATACCGTGAGATAAGATTTAAATCCCGAATCCCAAAGCTCGCCTAATGCAGCAGGAACTGCATCCACGCCCTCGCCTATTACCAAAACGTTTCTGACTTGAGACTCTTGTAATACATTTAGCATCGACATTCGTCGAAGCTTACTTTTGAAATCATTTGTCTGGAGGGAAGATCTGCCAGATAAAAGGTAGAGAGGCAAACATCTATGAGGCAAAGTTATAGCTGAGGGGTCGCTATCAACAACCTGTATAAAACCGCGCTTTCGAGTCTCTGATGCTTCAAAGCTTAGCGAACTCTCAAGTAACTTTATTACCTCTGGGCAGTAGGACTCCATGAACACCGAGCGCCATGGCAGCCCAATAAACTTTGCTAACGTCTCAGCTGAGAACTTATTATTATCGATATCTCTAACCCAAAGAGATACGTCCCGACTTTCGATACTAGTAATTAAGGAGTTAGGAACTGCATTCAAAGTAATTACTTTAATTTCAACCATTCTATTGCTCCTTAACCTTCATTATCCTCGCCTCCATGATCATAACGCCGGAAGCCACCCTGGCCCTTTTGTGAAGGGCCGGCAGAGATTCACATGAAGGCAAATTGCCCCAAGCCACACAAAACGTCAATGCGCTATTTTAGCTAAGCGGATGTACTCACAGGTCACGCCCTTTGTGGCCGGCTCATCGTGGTTCTCTGGGCGGTTAGCCGCGTCGCCTTCCAAGGCCTGCCGAAGCCCTGCCAAGCGTGGTCTTTTCTGTGGAAGTCAATCCACTATTCACTCTGAGTGTCGGAACGTATGGCATTCTCGACCACATTATTAGAAAGGGCCGCCCCTCCCTTTTCTGCCTTGTAAGTGCTGCCTTCAAGCCTCTACCTTTCAACTTTCAAGCGTTACACCTATTGGACTAGTAACACTCATCAAAACGCGCACACAAAGCGAATGTTACTTTGTCCATATCCAATAAATACAGGCACTTACCCCGCTTCGTTACACCCGTAACTTCAGTAACACCAATCTATTCACGGTTTCGGATCCCCACTCCCCGGAGGCATCAATCGCCGCCAGCGATATCAGGCGTTTTCCCCATGTTGTGCCGGAGCCCCTGAGACTAGGTTTGAGACACGGGTCGGTAACCGCGGGACGGTGTCAGCGGACAGGTGCCCAGCTTAGTGAACTGGTGAACTAGATGAACACGCAGCTCAACAGTGCACTTGCACAAGGTACTGGGAGGTAGCCGGGGGAGTCTGGGTATTTCTAAACGACCCGGGGCATAAAACCCGCGTGATCTTGAGGCCGGTTGATTTTTTTGCATTGGTTGACAGGTTGCCACGGTTGACGACCGAAGACGTGCGGAATCATCAACACAACAAGCCATCGTTACCGCCCCTGTAACGATGGCCTTTTTCAAACGAAACCCTTTCGATTTCAATGATTGAAATTCAATAAGCTTAAAGTTGTGCCGCTAACAAGATCCCGCGGGTTTCCGACCCCGTGTAAGAAGAATACTCTCAGGGTCCCCAGTGGTATTTGGGTAACCGCCGGCATACGATGCTTGGACTAGGCTCATTGACTGGAACGTTCGCTGACCGCAGGCTGAAAAATGGGAACAATTCATGGAAGACAAAGCACTACTGGTTTCGGTACTAAAACGCATCAACGAAAACCAAATCGCGTTAGGGGCTGCTGTAGAAGAGCTTTCGAACTGGGTTGAACAACGTGGCTCCATAGACGTGGCTGATAACGTTCGAGGCGCCCTGGCTGCTTTGGATAGGAATGAAGGGTTTCTGACTCTCGCCTTAATCTCACTTTCTGCTGAGGCTGGCTCTGATGCAAAGCCCGAGTGAATCTGACGCTTCTTCCCAGACGACACCGCCGCGACTGTTCAAATATCTACATTCCGACCGGATCGATGTCTTGGAGGCGTGCAAAATTTGCTTCTCCTCTTCGCTCAACCTTAATGACCCGTTTGAGCTGAAGCCCCCTGTACGCCTTTATGAATCAGACGAATCGATGTGGGCTATGGTCGATGAGCTGCTGCCCGCCCTGATCGAAGAGACGCTCGCCGAGCTACCTCCCCCCTTTAGGAATCAAGCGACGAAAAGGCAAATTGAGTCTCGGGCGCGAGCTCAATTGCTTTCGAAAGATAATGGCTTTCTCAAAATCCTGAAGGAGCTAACTCCTGCCCTTCACTCACGCTTTAATCAAGTAATGGAAAACAGAGTTGGTATTCTTTGCCTGACGGAGAAACCCGACGACATTTTGATGTGGGCGCACTACGCGTGCTCCCATGAGGGCTTTGTGATCGAATTCGATCCAGAGTCAGTTTTTTTTAATCAGCGGCGATCTGCAAAAGATGAATTCAGGCACCTCAGGCCTGTTAAATACTCAAATGTCAGGCCATCACTGATCTTCGATAATGCCGATATGAAAGCCATGCTCACGAAGAGCGAGCATTGGTCCTACGAACGAGAGTGGCGAATGATGGTGGACTTGAATGACGCTACAACGGTCCTGTCGGTTCACGAGAAAACCTACCACCTTTTTGAGTTCCCCTCCTCCTGCATCAAGTCTGTGATACTAGGAGCTCGCATGCCCCAGGCCATTAGGGCAAAATTTCTTGAACTGATCGGCGAAAACTCGATGCTCGCTCACGTCAGCTGTTACCAGGCATCAACCGATGACGTCCTTTTCAAACTAAATATCGATCCGACGTGAGATACGAATAGCAAGGAACAGCTTGTATCCCTATCTGTATCCCTCACTGTATAATTTGTCCGCAAGCCACGAATTATATAGAACGCACGAGTCTCCCTCGGCACCAAAATTAAGAAAGGTCTTGCTTAGCAAGGCCTTTTTTTCGTCTGCCGGAAAGTGCCTCCCGTGTAGGAGCTGCCGAAGGCTGCGATCTTTTGATCTTCCTCCGCTCCACCGACAGGACATCTCAAAGGATTCATTGCATGGAAACGTCACTGGAAACAGTCGCCCTTTTCTCCCTCAAGCTCGCTTACGAGGAAGAAGGCCTGAGCCCGATTTTGCGGGATGACATGGTCATGGGTGACTATCAGAAAGACGTGTTCGAATTGCTGGTGCGGCGCGGGGATGTCGAGACCATTCAGTTTAAGCTGAATGAGTGCCTTGAATTGGCGATGAGTGCGGTGGGTGGGATCGAGAAACCCTTGGGCCGCGAGCTGCACAAACTGTCGATGGCGTTCAGTCAGGCTGAATCTGTTGAACAGCTGCAGCAACCCGTGGTTCTGCTCACGAACTACCTGAAGGATATTCAGTAGTTTGATCGGGGAGGAAGTTGATACTCCCTCCCCGATTACTTCCTACACGGGCGCCTGCGACCTCCGGTCAGCAAAAGCTCTCGCCGCGCCTGTGGCAGATCAGGAATAAAAAAACGGATAAAGTCCGACCGCCAGCAGGCCGGCGAAGCCGTGCATGATCATCGGCAACAACAGCCCCCCTGTTGCGAGCCTGGCAATCGCCAACATCAGCGCCAGAACAAACAGAGAAACGAGGGTAGTTTTGAACGAATACTGCCAATGAATGGCTGTAAACAGCAGGGCTGAAAACAGGATTGCGGCGTATCGCCAAAACGTCTTCTTGAAGGCAAACAGATTGATCAGGAAATGACGGAAAGCCAATTCTTCACCCAATGGCGCCAGTACAAGAATAAGAAACAGCAATATCCCACTGTTATAGATCGATCCTGCCTGCAGCGCGCTCATGAACTGCTGCATAAATGGCTCGGGAGGTTGCCCTATCCATTTTGAAAACGCATAGCTGGCCACATACAGCAACGCCACACTTGCAAGCCCCATCCATAAGGCCTTGCTCGAAAAACCCTCACCTTTGAAACGGTTTCCGATCGGGTGCATTCTTCGAAGCAAGCAAAACAGCAATACCATCACAATGCAGGCAACCAGATGAGCCCCCACCACGACCAGGAACTCACCGGAACTCTCTCGGAAAACATATCCACCTGCGACTTGCATCAGCCAATACAAGACAAAACCCAGAAACGCTATGGATGCTCTTCCTTTCCAGCCCTCACGGAGATACGACGCCCGCCACTCAAACCCGCCAGATACTTGCATAAACAAAACTCACATAATTAATAAAGCCATGGCTCTGTCAGCCATTGATGGTGTTTCTTCTTTATCAGCGCCGAGCCTTCAACACCCGAATATCCGTTGCAAATCCATCCGCACCGACAATTTTCTTCCAGCCCACATACTGAAACTCTCCCCGCTCATCGATGTAATCACCCTTCTCCACCGACCGACCACCGACGATTGCCACGCGTTTTTCTTCACCACAGCCGCCATCCGACGGGCGAACGGTGTAGATCACATACGGTTTCACATACTGCGTTGCGCGAAAGTATTGGCCGCAGACTTCATCGACGGTGATCAGCATGGTTTTCAGGCGTGCTTCGCCGTCCATGTCTTCGTGCAGTTTGAGGAAGGAGATGTCGCCGACATCGCTGTAGCCGAGTGAACGCGCGCGTTGATAGGCGGGCGAGTTCTGGTGGGCGATGCGGCCTTGCTCGGCGGACTGGTTCATTTTGGCGGCGAAGTCGGCTCTGCCTTGGGCTATCGTCGCTTCCGCCTGGGCGGCGACGTTTTCGCATTGTGCGAACTCTTGCGAGCCCAAGTACTGGGGCGTCAGGTTCGAGCGGCGCTCATTGATAATTCGCAGGCTGTTTTCCAGATCGCCTATCACCTCAATGGCGCCAGATACGCGACCGCTCTGGACGTCGGCCATTTTTTGCTGCATTCGCTGACAGCTGGCGAGGTAATACTGCCAACTGCTCTCCGGCGGCTCTTTCCAGGCAGCGAGTGCCGGGGTAATGGCGGTGGCGAGCGTGATTGCACAAAGCAGGCGCAGCGCAGAAGCGGCTTTTGACATGAGTAGTCCATTACAGGAATCAAGAAAGTGGCGCGAAGCTACTATTTTGATATCTTGCCGTCCACTGCCAATGAAGAGGTCGCCAGCGCCTCGATGGAGATCAATTTTCAGAGGTAAAAAACACCATGATGGCGTTGTTGTACTTTTTCGTCTGGGCAGCGGTTTGGGCTTGGGTGGTTCAGGGCCGGGGGGCCTGGAACCTGATCCTCGCCAATCTGGCGGGTGCTGCTTGCGGCTTCATCGTAGCCATGACCTTTTCGGTGGTCTGCTCAAGCCTTTTCCCGTCGTTTGTGCCTCCTTCACCAGCAGGTTTGGCCAGTAGCGTGCTGCAAGTGATCACAACGATCGGCGTACTGGCGGGCGTATGGATGTGGCTGGTCAGGCGTCCTGAGCCAGAGAATCCGCTGGCCCGTCAACTTTTCGCCGGCATCTGTGGATTGGCTGCCGGTGTGACGACGTTGATGTTTTTTGCGCTCAACTTTCACTGATCGCCGCTATCGTCACTGGCATTAAACGTCTGTTTTGTTATCTTGCCGCCCATCGTCAGCGTTCACTTCGGGCGTGCGTTGATTTCAGGTTTTGAAGTTAAGGAAAGGATCGAATGGAGTTTCTGCGTTTTCTGGCGTTTGTCGCGGCCTGGGGTTTCATGTGGCGCTGGGTGGTGAAGAACCGCGGTAGCTGGAATATTTTCTACGGCAACCTCGTTGGCGCGGCGGGTGGTTTTATTGTGGCGATGGTGGTGCTGTCAATCACGCTGTCGTTGTTTCCATCGGCGCTGACGCAAACACAAAGCAGCGAGACACAGAGTGCTGCGGCGGCACTCATGCCTGAGTTAGAACGGTCAATGCAGCCTAGACCGGTGATCGCATCCACCCCTGCCGAGTCCGACAACCTTGCGACCTATGTCGCCAGCGAACCACAGAACGAGCCTTCTGCGCCCGAGTCCGCACTTCTGCCGAACTACAGCAAGCGTCTGCCCGCCTCACTGCTGGAGAAGGACTTCAAGGACAACGTGCATAACGACTTTACCGTTTCGCGCCGATTGGCCGGCTCTCATCCGAACGCGGACAAATCCATGATGGCGTTCATGATGTGCGAACCCTTCATCAAGAGTGCCATGCGCTTTTCGGCGTCGACAGCGATCGCCAGTGCCAAGAGCGCGAGCAGCCAACGGTTCAAGGATCAGACCTATACCGTCAGCAGCACCGTCAGCGCTCTCAACATGTTGGGCGACAATGTCAGCTACGGTTTCGACTGCTCAGTCCAACAAGTGGACGCAAAAGATGCTGACAAGGCCGCGTGGCGACTGCTCGACCTGAAGCTGAAGAAGATCGACTCTTAAGCCTCGTTTAAGGGTTCAAGGCGCCGGCTGCGCTATCATCGCCGGCCTGTGCGCCTTGAGCTTTGCCCCCGAATGTCCCCGACACCTGCTGACCTGAACCCGCTGCCTCCCGTCCTGGCCGGCCCGCTGCTGCGACGGCTGGAACCGACGCGGCTGGTGCTGTGGCTGGTCGGTACGCGCGAGCTGTCGCTGACCTTGCGCTTGCAGGGTGTCCGAGACATTCCTCTCGATGCCGGGAAATGCACGGTTATTCCCGTAGGCAGCCAAGCGTTCATCCATCTGATCGACGTTGCCCTCGACAGCGCGCTGCCCTGCGATACCGTTGTAGGCTACGACTTGCTGATCGATGGCCAGCAGCGAATCGCTGACTGGGCGCCACATCTGTTGTATGGCGATGCCTCCAGTCCCAACCTGGTGGTGCGCTCGCGAATCGATCAATTGCTCCACGGTTCCTGCCGCAAGCCTCATCACCCGGCAGCGGATGGCTTGCTCTGTGTCGATCAGTTGCTGGCAGCAGAAACCGATCCGCAACAACGCCCCGCCCTGCTGATGATGAGCGGCGACCAGATCTACGCCGATGACGTCGCCGGCCCGATGCTGCGAGCAATTCATGCCTTGATCGAACGCCTCGGCCTGTTCGACGAACACCTCGACGGTACCGTGGTCAGCGACAGCGCCAGGCTCTACGAACACCCGGCCAGCTACTACCACCGCGCGGATTTGTTACCGGCGCTGGAGAGCAACGAGACATTGCGCGAACGATTTTTCGGCGGCGCGCGTAAGCCGATTTTCACCAGCAGCAGCGCCGACAATCACCTGGTGACCTTCGCCGAAGTCATGGCGATGTACTTGTTGGTGTGGTCGCCGGTTGCGTGGACGTTGATCCATCCGACTGCGCCAGCGCTGACGCCTGAGCGCTTGCAGCGCTACACCCTCGAACAGACCCGCATCGATAGCTTCAAGGCCGGCCTGGGCAAGGTCGCCCGGGCGTTGGCACACCTGCCGAGCCTGATGATTTTCGACGACCACGATATCACCGATGACTGGAATCTTTCCGCGCAGTGGGAGGAAACCGCCTATGGTCATCCGTTCTCCAAACGCATCATCGGCAATGCCTTGATCGCGTACATGCTGTGTCAGGGTTGGGGTAACAATCCGGAGGCGTTCAAGGATGTGCTGGAGAACACCCGACGCCTGAGCGCCAGCGGCGATGATCGCTATCTCGACAGCCCGGTACAGGACGCGCTGATCGATGATTTGTTGCGCTTTCAGCATTGGCATTTCGTGTTGCCGAGCAGCCCCGCGCTGGTTGTCCTCGACACCCGCACCCGCCGCTGGCGCAGCGAAATGGCGCTCAAGCAACCTTCCGGTTTGCTCGATTGGGAAGCTTTGAGCGAGCTGCAGCAAGAGTTGCTCGATCACCCGTCGGCAATCATCGTTTCGCCGGCGCCGATCTTCGGCGTGAAGCTGATCGAAACCGTGCAGAAGGTTTTCAGTTGGTGCGGATATCCCCTGCTGGTCGACGCGGAAAACTGGATGGCCCACCGTGGCGCCGCGCAGGTGATCCTGAACATTTTCCGACACTCACGTACACCCGGGAACTACGTGGTGCTGTCCGGCGACGTGCATTATTCCTTTGTCTACGAAGTGCTGATCCGACACCGCAAGGCCGGGCCACGGATCTGGCAGATCACCAGCAGCGGGATCAAGAACGAGTTTCCGAAAACCCTGCTGGAATGGTTCGACCGCCTCAACCGCTGGCTCTACTCGCCGCGCTCACCGCTCAACTGGTTCACCAAACGCCGGCGCATGCGCATCGTGCCGTACACCCCGGAACATGCCGAAGCGGGTGAGCGACTGTGGAATTCGGCGGGGATCGGGCAGGTGTTTTTCAATGAAAACGGACAGCCGAGCGAGATCGTTCAGCACAATTCGAATGGGGCGGTGAAGACGCGGATGCTGGCGCCGGAGTTGGGGGATTATCCTGATTAGCGCTACACATTTTCCAATGTGCGAGCCTGCTCGCGAAGGTAATTGATCATCAATATAAATATCGACTGACCCACCGCCATCGCGAGCAGGCTCGCTCCCACAGGGGTTATCGGCTGCCTGTCAGTGCGCGGTTACAGCAAGCCCGACACCTCTGACAATCATCCCCACCTCCCGCTCATCAATCGTCAGCGGCGGCAGCAGCCGTATCGTCTTGCCGCGTGTAACGTTGATCAGCAACCCATGATCCCGCGCCGCAATCAGCGTCAGATCGCGGATCGGCTGTTTCAACTCGATACCGATCATCAAGCCCTGCCCGCGAATCGCCAGCACGTTGGGGTTGTCCGCCAGTTCGGCGCGCAGGCGGCTCAGTAGGCGTTCGCCCTGTAGCCGGACGTTCTCCAGCAACCCCTGTTCTTCGATGATTTCCAGCACCGTGCAGCCGACCCGGCAGGCCAGCGGATTACCGCCAAATGTACTGCCATGACTGCCGGGGGTGAACAGATCGGCCGCCCTGCCTCGCGCCAGACAGGCGCCGATCGGCACGCCGTTGCCAAGGCCTTTGGCCAGGGTCATGACATCCGGAACGATGCCCTCGTGCTGGAACGCAAACCACTGGCCGGTGCGGCCGATACCGGTCTGGATTTCATCAAGCATCAGCAGCCAGGCGTGACGATTGCACAGTTCGCGCAAGGCCTTCAGGTAACCGGGCGGCGCCAGTTGTACGCCGCTTTCGCCCTGGATCGGCTCGACCAGAATCGCCACGATCCGCTCGCCATGCTTTTGCTGCACCTGCTCCAGCGCCGCCAGATCACCAAACGGCACTTTGACGAAATCCCCCGGTAGATCATTGAAACCCAGGCGCACCGCCGGGCCATCGCTGGCCGACAACGTCCCCAATGTGCGGCCATGAAACGCGTTGGCCATGACCACCACCAGCGGCTGTTCAATGCCTTTGCGCCAGCCGTACAAACGCGCCAGTTTCAGCGCGGTTTCATTGGCCTCTGCGCCGGAGTTGTTGAAGAACACTCGATCCATCCCCGACAACTGCGTGAGTTTCTGCGCAAGCTGTTGCTGCCAGTCGATGCTGTACAGGTTGGAGGTGTGCAGCAGCATTGCGGCCTGCTCGCTGATGGCAGCGACGATGCGCGGATGCGAATGGCCGACATTGGTCACCGCGACTCCTGCGACGGCATCCAGGTATTCACGACCGGCCTGATCCCACAGGCGAGTGCCCAGGCCTCTGGTGAAACTCAAGGCCAGCGGTTGGTAAGTGTTCATCAGGGCGGCGGTCATGACTTCAAACTCCAGTGAAGGTCGGTGTGTTTGCAGTATGGTTAGCCACCAGAACTGGATAAACTCGGCAAAACTTCAATCATTTAAAAGCAGAGCTTGATAATGGACCTGTTGCAGGCGATGGGCGTGTACGTAAAGGTCGTGGAAACCGGAAGCATGACGGCGGCCGCGCTGCAGTGCGAAATGTCCACGACTATGGTCGGCAATCACCTGCGCGCGCTGGAACAACGACTCGGCGTACAGCTGCTGCAGCGCACCACTCGCCGACAACGGCTGACCGAATTCGGTAGCGTTTATTATCAACGCTGTCTGGACGTTTTGGGGCTGGTGGCCGACTCCGAACGCCTGGCCGAACAGGCCCTCGACGAGCCTCGCGGCCTGCTGCGCATCACCGCGCCGCTGACCTTTGGTGTCGAACGCCTGGCACCGGCGCTCAGCGAGTTTTCCCTGCAGTACCCGCTGGTGAAAATGGACGTGGTGCTGACCAACCGTCGCCCGGATCTGCTGGAAAGTGGCCTCGACGTGGCGTTTCGGCTGGGGCATTTCGAGCAGTCGAACCTGATCGCCCGACCGTTGATCGATTACACCCTGACCGTGTGCGCCTCTCCGGCCTACGTCGCCCGGCGCGGCATGCCGATCACCCCGGAGGACCTGCAACAACACGACTGCCTGTCGTTCGCCTACCCCGCCGGCGATGACTGGCAATCGGTGGAAAAACGCTGGCGCCTTAGCGGCCCGGACGGCGAGATTCTGGTCGACGTCAGCGGCCCGATGCTGATGAACACCTCCGCCGGCCTGCATCAGGCAGCACGCACCGGCATGGGCATCGTGATGCTGCCGGATGCGCTGGTGGAACAGGATCTGCGCGACGGCAAACTGGTGACGGTGATCCCCGATTACCAGCCCCCGAGCCGCCCGTTGCATCTGCTGTACGCGCCGGATCGTTATCGCTTGCCCAAGCTACGGCGCTTCGTCGAGTTCGCGATGAAAACCTGGGGCAGATCCTGACACCGGT
This sequence comes from Pseudomonas serboccidentalis, assembly GCF_028830055.1. Lineage (NCBI taxonomy): Bacteria > Pseudomonadati > Pseudomonadota > Gammaproteobacteria > Pseudomonadales > Pseudomonadaceae > Pseudomonas > Pseudomonas serboccidentalis. Next base: position 5,471,884 of record NZ_CP101655.1, on the reverse strand, counting down.
CGCGATCAACTACGCTCGAATAACCGCCGACAAGGACGCCGCCAGCCAATGAACAACCACATCACCGTACGTCATCTGTTGCCCGCTGAAGTGGAGTCGGTGCGGCTGTTTCTCGGGCAACATGGCTGGGGGCACCGAACAGGCTCCAGCGACCACTTCGCCCGACTCATCGAAAACTCCCAACGCACTGCCGTCGCGCTGAGCGGCGAGCATATCATCGGTTTCTCCCGAGGCATCACCGATGGTTTGTCCAACGGCTATCTGTCGATGGTCGTGGTCGATGACCAGCATCGGCGCGCAGGCGTCGGGCGTGCGCTGGTCGAGCATGTCATGGGAGACAACCCCGACATCTCTTGGGTACTGCGCGCCGGACGTGAAAGCGCGGAGGCATTTTTTACCAGCCTGGGGTTCGCAACGTCGGTGATTGCCATGGAGCGGCCAAGGCTCAAGTAACAGGCCTGGATCAGGTCCCGCTTTTCACCAACACCGGCTTCTCCTGATAACGCTGCGCAAACAACTGCTTCAACTGCGCGACCTTCGGCATGTCGTTGATCACGATGTACGGGTAGGTCGGGTGCTCGGTCAGGAAGTCCTGGTGATAGTCCTCTGCCGGGTAGAAGCCGTTGTAGGTTTCCAGTTTCGTGACGATGGGCTGGCTGTAGGCATGCGCCGCGTCGAGTTGAGCGATGTAGGCCTGCGCCACGCGTTGCTGGTCAGCGTTGACCGGGAACAGCGCCGAGCGGTATTGCGTGCCGCTGTCGGGGCCCTGACGGTTGAGTTCGGTCGGGTTGTGGGCCACCGAGAAGTAGATCTGCAGCAGGCTGCCATAGCTGACTTGCGTCGGGTCGAAGGTGACTTGTACCGACTCGGCATGACCGGTGTCGCCATCGCTGACCCGCTCGTATTGCGCCGTGTTCGCGGCACCGCCGGCGTAACCGGAAACGGCTTTCTGCACGCCTTTGACGTGTTGAAAAACCCCTTGCACGCCCCAGAAGCAACCACCGGCGAACACCGCCGTTTCACTGTGCGCCTGAGGGGTTTCGTCGAGCGCCGGCGGCGGAATGACCACCGCGTCTTCGGCCCCGAAAGAAAACGCCGAGCACTGACCAATCACCCCGGCCATCGCGACGCCCAATAACCCACGCCGCCAATTGTTTTGAGATTTCATGTTGCGCACTCCCGATCAGCCGAAGGTGAAGGCGTAGGCCGATACGCCCGGGTCAAGAAATTCGATGCTGAAGGTTCGATCCCTCACCGCATCGGTTTGCCGCACCAACTGGTACAGGCGCTGCTCGGTCACGCGGCCACTGCCATCCGCAGCGACATCCACACCGTGGGCGTCACCCGGCGCCTGACCGTCAATCGACACTTTGAACCGCACCGGTTTGCCATCCGCGCCCGGCCCCAGCACCAGATGCAGATCGCGGGCGTGAAAGCGGTAGACGATGCGACTGGCCGGCGCGCTGGCGGTGGCGCGCTCGGCACCGACGGCCCATTGGCCGCCGAGGCTCCAGTCATTGAGGGCCAGGTTAGCCGGTGGGTTATAGGTCGCGACCTTGTCAGGCACCAGGCCGCTTTGCGCTACGAAATGTTCCGCGCGCTGGTAGCCGACATAGGTTTCCGGCGACAGCACCTGATTCATGTCCGGCGCCTGTTGCACACCTTTGGCATCGGCGTTGATCAAACCGTCGGCCACGGTTTTCGCTCCGGCCTCACGCAGCAACTGCTGGATGACCCGTTCCGATTCGGCGTAGTCACCTTCGCCAAAATGGTGATAACGAATGCGTCCCTGGGCATCGGCAAAGTAATGCGCCGGCCAGTATTCATTGTTGAAGGCGCGCCAGATCCTGTAGTCGTTATCGATCGCCACCGGGTAGTTGATGCCCAGCGCCTTCATGGCTTTGGTGACGTTGCCCACATCGCGTTCGAAGGCGAATTCCGGGGCGTGCACGCCGATCACTACCAGGCCCTGATCACGGTATTTCTCGGCCCAGGCTTTGACGTACGGCAGCGTGCGCAGGCAGTTGATGCAGGAGTAGGTCCAGAAATCCACCAACACCACTTTGCCCTTGAGTGCCTGGGCGTCCAGCGGTGGCGAGTTGAGCCATTGCACGGCGCCATTGAGCGGCGGCAACTGGCCTTCAACCGGGAGTGTTCCCGGTGCCTTGTCGGCAACTTTCATTGCTCCGCCCATGGCAGGAATCTGCGCCATCATCGTGCCGTTATCAGACGCAGACTTGCCGGACAGTTTGCCGACCAATGCTTGTTCAATCCCGCCAGTGGACGCTGTCGACAGCCGTGCCAGCAATCCGGTATCGAGGCCCAGCGCAATCGCCGCGACACCCGCGAGCATCGCCGCACCCAACCCACGCCGGATCCACTCCCCGGTGCCGATCGAGCGCTTCATCAGCGCAAACACCTTACCGCCCAGCAACAGCGCCGCCGCCAGCGAAGTCGCGGCGCCCGCCGCGTAGGCGAGCAACAACAACGTGGTGGCGGTGCTTGCCCCTTGCAGCGCGGCCCCGGTCAGAATCAAGCCGAGAATGGGCCCGGCGCACGGTGCCCAGAGCAGTCCCGTGGCGACGCCGATCAGAAACGACGCGCCGGGACGCGGACGATTGTCCTGCCCGGCGGCCTCGGACAAGCGGCTGCCGGCCGCCACCAGCGGCCGGGTCAGGCGCTCGGCGAGGTGCGGCAGCAGCAGCGTCAGCCCGAACAGTGCAACGAACAGCAACGCGAGCCAGCGACCGTACTGATTGACTTGCACCACCCAACCGCCGCCCACCGCCGCCAGCGTGGCGACGAGGGCGAAGGTCAGCGCCATCCCGGCCAATAGCGGCAAGCCACTCTTGATAAACGGCTGCCCGGTGCGAGCGAAGACAAAAGGCAGAACAGGCAGGATGCACGGACTGACGATCGTCAGCACACCGCCCAGATAAGCGAGAACCAAGAGCCACATGGTGTCGTCCTGTAGAAAGTGAAAATCGAATACGGGCCATGGCTTATGCCGCCACGGGTTTGAAGGTCATCGCCAGGCCATTCATGCAATAGCGCAGGCCGGTGGGTTTCGGGCCGTCGTCGAAGACATGCCCCAGGTGCCCGCCACAGCGTCGACAGTGGACTTCATTGCGGGACATGCCGAAGGAACGGTCTTGCCGCGTGGCCACTGCGTGCTCCAGCGGCGCCCAGAAACTCGGCCAGCCGGTGCGGCTGTCGAACTTGGTGGCCGATGAAAACAACACCAGGTCACAGCCCGCGCAGGCGAACGTGCCGCTGCGATGCTCGTTGTTGAGCGGGCTGGTATAGGCCCGCTCGGTGCCTTCTTCGCGCAGGATGGCGTACTGCTCATCGGAGAGCCGCGCTCGCCACTCGCTGTCGCTGTGGGTGACCTCAAACACCTCATCGGCATGGGCCTGATCAATCAGCGCAGCGCCCGGGGACAATTTTGGCAATACACCGGCCACCAGGGCTGCAACGCCCAGCCCGCCGCTCGCTACGAGAATCTGTCGCCGTGTAAACATGGCCGTCTCCAAAAATTCCAGGTGCCTGTCATGGAACACAGCCTAGGCTTGGGTTGATCGCCAAATCCTCACGGGAAGTTAACGAATTCGTGATAACTCGCCCCGGGGAAAAGCCGCACAATGCGTTCACTGCGCCGAAGGATTGAGCTTGATGGAACCGACCAGACGCATCCTCGTGGTCGAGGATGACCAACACATCGCCGACCTGATTTGCCTGCACCTGCGCGACGAGCATTACGACGTCGTGCACTGCGCCGACGGCGACGAAGGCATGCGCCTGTTGCAACAGGGACAATGGGATGCGCTGATCCTCGATCTGATGCTGCCGGGCGTCGACGGCCTGGAAATCTGTCGCCGCGCCCGAGCGATGGCGCGCTACACACCAATCATCATCACCAGCGCGCGCTCCAGTGAACTGCACCGCATCCTCGGTCTGGAACTGGGGGCCGACGATTACCTCGCCAAACCGTTTTCGATGCTGGAGCTGGTGGCGCGGGTCAAAGCCTTGCTGCGCCGGGTTGACGCCATGGCGCGCAACCTGAAAATGGACGCCGGCAGCCTGAGTCTCGATGGCCTGAACATCGACCCGATCACCCGCGACGTCGCCCTCAATGGCGCCCGCCTGGACCTCACGCCGAGGGAATTCGATCTGCTGTATTTCTTCGCCCGGCAACCGGGCAAGGTGTTCTCGCGCATGGACCTGCTCAACGCGGTGTGGGGCTACAGCCATGAAGGTTACGAGCACACGGTCAACACCCACATCAACCGCCTGCGGGCGAAAATCGAAAGCGATCCGGCGCAACCGACGCGCATCCTCACCGTGTGGGGCCGCGGCTATAAATTCGGCACGGAACAACCATGAAACTGACCCTGTCGCAGCGCCTGTCACTGGTGTTCGCCGTGTTGCTGCTGGTGTGCTGCGGCACCTCGGCATGGCTGCAGGTGCGCTCGAGCAAGATGCATGAGCTGGAAGTGGTGCAAGGTCTGTCTCGGGATCTGGCGCAGCACATCGCCCATGACACGGTGCTGATGGACAGCAACGGCCTGATGCCCGGTGCCGTGCGCGAGCTGTTCAGCAAGCTGATGCTGGTCAACCCGAGCGTCGAGGTGTACCTGCTCGACCCTGAGGGGCGGATTGTCGGCAACGCGGCGCCGCAGGGACGGCTGCGTCGGGAGACAGTCGATCTGGCGCCAATCCGCCGGCTGCTCAATGACCAGCCGCTGCCGATCCTCGGCGATGACCCGCGCAGCGTCGACGGGCGCAAGGTGTTCAGTGCCGCGCCGTTGCGGGTCAACGGCAAACCGGCCGGCTATCTGTACGTGGTGCTGCTCAGTGAAGAACACGATCGTTATGCCGAACGCGGTGCCACCAGCGCCGCACTCAATACGGCTCTGCTGTCCATCGCCCTGGTCGCGCTGCTGTGCCTGATTGCCGGCCTCACGGCATTCAACCTGATCACCCGTCCGTTACGTCGGCTGACCGAGACTGTCAGCCGCTTCGACATCGACGGTGCGCCGCAACCGCTGCCTGCCCCTTCCACCGCTGTGGATAAAAGCGCTGACCCGGATGAAATCGCCGTACTCGATAGCGCCTTCCGGCAGATGCAAAACCGTCTCGGTGAGCAATGGCGCTCGCTGACCCGCCAGGATCAGGAGCGCCGCGAGCTGGTGGCGAACATCTCCCATGACCTGCGCACGCCGCTGGCTTCGCTGCACGGCTATCTGGAAACCCTGTCACTCAAGGACGCCACACTCACCGCCGAAGAACGCCGGCGTTATCTGGGTATCGCCCTCGATCAAAGCCGCAAGGTCGGCGGGTTGGCGCAATCGCTGCTGGAACTGGTGCGCCTGGAACACGGTTTTGTGCAGCCGGTATTGGAGCGCTTCTCCCTGATCGATCTGCTGCAGGACATCTTCCAGAAGTTCGAACTGGCCGCCGAAGCCCGCCACGTCGAACTCAAGGCCAGTTTCGTGCCGAACCTGCCGACCGTCTGCACCGACCTCGGGCTGATCGAGCGGGTGCTGACCAACCTGGTGGACAACGCCTTGCGCCATACCCCTCAGGGCGGCGAGATTGAGCTGGATTTGAAGCCCCGTGGCGCCTTGGTCGAAGTGACGGTCAGCGACACCGGCCCCGGCATCGCACCCCAGTTGCGCGAAGGTCTGTTCCTGCGGCCATTCAATATCGGCGGGGCGCGGCGCGACGGTGGATTGGGGCTGCGCATCGTGCATCGCATCCTGCAATTGCACGGGCGTGAGATTCAGCTGCTGGATGTCGCGGGGCGCGGCGCGACTTTTCGCTTCTCGTTGCCGACCGATCAGCAAACCGCTGAACAGTGGATGATGCGCTCGATGAATTCGGACACGCCGGACAAATAATCCGCACCGCCGGCCTGTTGCTCCGTGACAACACAGCCCCGCTCCCCTAAATTAACCGGCCTGAAAAAGACCTCGCGCTTTCTCATCTCCACTCAAGTTAAAAAAGTAGTGAAATTTCAATGTCCGATTTCAACACCGCTGAATCCGTAGTCACCGAATCGTCCAAAGCGGAATACGAAAACTCCATCAATCTTTCACAACACCTTCCACAAGCCAAAATCATCAGCGAGATGGTGCTGGATGCTTTCCAGTCGACCCGCGAAAGCGACCAGATCCGCGAGCTGCGCGCCGCGATCCGTCAGGCGCACGACAGCTTCGATGACGACAAGGCCTACGAGCTGATGGGCGAACTCAAGCGCCTGAAGGACGCGGAAGCCGCCGACGTCGCCGCCCTGGAAGACCTGAGCAGCAAGTTCTCGATCGGCCGCATCCTGTCCAGCTTCAAGGACGATCCGGCGTTCCAGGAAATCGTCTACGGCCTGGCCCTCAAAGTGCTGAACCAGACCCATCAGGCGATCAGCAACCCGAGCGGCGGCAAGGGCAAGGCTGCCAAGAAGAAGGAACTCGAAATCTTCACCATCAGCAAGGACGGCACCAGCGTGACCCTGCCCCTGCGCACGCCACGTTCGCGCTTGAACGTTGACCGTGAAGCGCTGGAGTTCCTCGGTTTCAGCTTCGTCGGTGAAGGCGAAGAAGCCGAGCTGGACGGCGAAACCTTCGTCGACAACGCCGGCACCGAACACGCGATCAACCGCAAGAACATCATCACCGCCCTGCAACAGCAGACCGCGTTCGATGGCTACAGCATCGCCGCGCAGTAAGCCCCGGCGCAGAAAAAAAGCCCCGCTCTGAGGTTCAGGCGGGGCTTTTTGTCGGGCGGCGCGGGCGTCAGGCTTCCGGCTGCACCGCAACGATCATGTCGACCTCGATTGCCGCGTTCTTCGGCAACTGATACACACCGACCGTGGTGCGGGTGTGTCGGCCAGCGTCACCGAGCACATGGCTGAACACGTCCGACGCACCGTTGGCCACCTCGCTCAGGTCAACAAAGTCCGGGGTGGACTTCACATACACCGTGACCCGCAACAACGCCCGAATCTTGTCCAGCGACCCTACCGCATCGACGATCAGCGCCAGGCAACGCATGGCACTGATGCTCGCAGCGGCCTGAGCATCCTTGAGCGTCAACTCCAGCCCCACACGACCGGGATACAGAATCCTGCCATTGACCCGTGGCACCATGCCGCTGATGTACAACTCATCGCGATGGCGGATCAGCGGCGCGTAATTGCCGCCGGCGGTGTTCTCGCCATAGATGTCGTAGTTCAGCTCTTCTGCCAGGGCAATGAAGCGTTCATCACAGGTCATCCTCTCAGTCATTTCGCCCAGCCTCTTGATCTATGCAAGCAGTATCGTGGAGTAGAACAGTTGAACGCCGAGGGAATGGCATGGCGCTACCACTGAAGGTTGGATCCAAATCTAGGTGTTTTGACAGTACTCCGCAACCTTCGAAATCGGCGGCGCACGCCATCGCGAGCAGGCTCCCACACATTTGATTGGCGTCGTTCACAAATCCCCTGCTCGCGATGGTGTCACCTCGATTCAGCATAATTCACCCAACAAAAAACCCCGCACATCTCTCAATGTGCGGGGTTTTTCTTGAAGCCATCCAGCCTTACGGCGCGTACGTCAGCAGCAGCTCGGCCGGCACCTTGAAGTCCAGGGACATCATGACGCTCAGTGCGGTGATGGTGAAGATCGAGAACACGAACAGCTTGCGTGCCCAGACCGTGTCATCCACCGCCTTGTAGCCGGTCCAGGCCATGTACAACCAGTACATGCCCATGGCCGCGGCAACGGCGAGGTAGCTCATGCCAGCGTAACCGCTGAAGGTCAGCATCAAGGTCGCCACGAGGAACGCCAGGATGTAGAGCAGGATGTGCTTCTTGGCCACTTCGATTCCGCGCTTGACGGGCAACACCGGAATCGATGCGGCCAGGTAGTCGTTGAAGCGGAAGATCGCGATGGCGTAGGAATGCGGCATCTGCCACAGGCTGAACATCACCAGCAGGGTCAGTGCGGCCATGTCGAAGCTGTTGGTTACGGCAACGTAACCGATCACTGGCGGCATGGCGCCCGACAGACTGCCCACCAGCGTGCCGTGAACCGACTTGCGCTTGAGGTACAGGCTGTAGAAGCCGACGTAGATGATGAAGCCGATTACCGCGAACAGGGCGGCCAACGGGTTGGCCACCTTGTACAACAAGGCAACGCCGAGAACACCCAGGATGGTCGCGTAGACCAGGGCCAGTTTCAGGGAGATCAAGCCCTGGACCAGCACCCGGTTCTTGGTGCGTTCCATCTTCAGGTCGATGTCGCGGTCGATGCAGTTGTTGAACACGCAACCGGAGGCCACAACCAGGGATGTGCCGATCATGGCGGCCAGGAACACCGCCAGATCTACATGCCCTTTCGAGGCCAGGAAGAACCCGCCTGCCACAGAAAGCACGTTACCGAAAATGATCCCCGGTTTGGTGATTTGGATAAAGTGCTTGAGCGACATCGGGTCTACCTCACTTCGCCATCATGTACGTGTGGATGCTGAACATGATCCACAGCGACAGGCCAACCAGCAGCAGGATCACGATGGCCGTAAAGACAAACGCGATCACGTTGTTACGTTGTGCAATCGAACGGTCCAGGTGCAGGAAGTAGTACAGGTGAACGATCACCTGGATTACCGCGAACAGCAGGACGATTGCCAGCGTGGTCGACTTCGGCAAGGTCGGGAACATCACCAGGCCGAACGGGATGGCAGTCAGGATCACCGACAGGATGAAGCCGATGGCGTACGACTTTACGCTGCCGTGGCCAGCATCATGGCTGTCATGGGAGTGTGCATTAGCCATTACAGAGTCCCCATCAGGTAAACAACGGTGAATACGCAGATCCACACCACGTCCAGGAAGTGCCAGAACAGGCTCAGGCAGCTCAGACGGGTCTTGTTGGTCGCCGTCAGGCCGTGCTTGTTGACCTGGTACATCATGATGCCCATCCAGATCAGACCCGCGGATACGTGCAGACCGTGGGTACCGACCAGGGTGAAGAACGCCGACAGGAAGCCCGAACGGCTAGGACCGAAGCCCTCGGAGATCAGCAGGTGGAACTCGTTGATCTCCATGGCGATGAAGCCTGCGCCGAGCAGGAAGGTCATGAACAACCAGCCCAGAACCTGCTGCTTTTTACCTTTGTACAACGCCAGCATGGCGAAGCCGTAGGTGATCGAACTGAACAACAGCAGAGCGGTTTCGCCCAGCACGTATGGCAGCTCGAAGATGTCGTGGCCCGACGGGCCACCGGCGACGTTGTTTACCAGTACTGCGTACACCGCGAAGATCGACGCAAACAGAATGCAGTCGGTCATCAGGTAGAGCCAGAAACCGTATACGGTCATCTCGCCCGAGTCGTGGTGATGGTCATCGTGCCCATGGTCACCATGGGCGTGTCCAACATTGGTCACTAAGTTCGACATGGTTTAAGCCTGTTCCAACGAGGTTACACGGGTGGCATTGGCCGGGATTTTCCCTGCCGCGACCAGACGCTTGTGCTGCTCGGCTTCGATGCGTTCGATCGTTTCAACCGGAACCATATAGCCCTGGTCGTCACGTGCCGCGTGGATCACGAAGTAGATGACAGTGCCGGCCAGGCTGGCGATCGCCAACCACCAGATGTGCCAGATCATCGCGAAACCGAAGACGGTCAGCAGTGCGCCCATCACCACGCCAGTGGCGGTGTTGTTCGGCATGTGGATCGGCTCGTACTTGGCCGGAGCCTGGTACGCGGTACCGTTTTCCTTGGCTTCGGTGAACGGGTCGATGCAGTCAGCCTTAGGCAGCACAGCGAAGTTGTAGAACGGAGGTGGCGACGAGGTCGACCATTCCAGAGTGTGGCCATTCCACGGGTCACCGTGATCGCAAACGTTCTCTGGCTTCTTGCGGTCACGCACACTGACGTACAGCTGGATCAGTTGGCAGGCGATACCGACAGCGATCATCACCGCACCGAACATGGCAACGTACAGGTACGGTACCCACTCAGGGTTGGTGGTGGCGTTCAGACGACGGGTCATGCCCATGAAGCCCAGTGCATAGAGCGGCATGAACGCGACGAAGAAGCCCGAGATCCAGAACCAGAACGCTGCTTTACCCCAGCCTTCGTGCAGCTTGAAGCCGAACGCTTTCGGGAAGTAGAAGCCGAAACCTGCGATGTAGCCGAATACCGCACCGCCGATGATCACGTTGTGGAAGTGCGCGATCACGAACAGGCTGTTGTGCAGAACGAAGTCAGCACCCGGGATGGCCAGCAGTACGCCGGTCATGCCGCCGATGGCGAAGGTCACCATGAAGCCCAGGGTCCACATCACCTGGCTGGTGAAGCGCAGACGGCCCTGGTAGATGGTGAACAGCCAGTTGAACAGCTTCACACCCGTCGGGATGGAAATCAGCATCGTCGCCAGACCGAAGAAGGCGTTGACGCTGGCACCCGAACCCATGGTGAAGAAGTGGTGCAGCCAAACCATGAAGCCCAGTACCGAGATCGCGCCCGAAGCGTAGATCATCGAGTGGTGGCCGAACAGTTTCTTGCCGGTGAATGCCGAGATCACTTCCGAGAAGATGCCGAATGCCGGCAGGATCAGGATGTAAACCTCAGGGTGGCCCCAGGCCCAGAACAGGTTGACGTACATCATCGGATTGCCACCAAGTTCATTGGTGAAAATGTGGAAATCCATGTAACGGTCGAGGGTCAGCAGTGCCAGGGTAGCGGTCAGGATCGGGAACGAAGCCACGATCAGGACGTTAGCCCAGGTGCAGGTCCAGGTGAAGATCGGCATGTCCATCAGCTTCATGCCAGGGGTACGCATTTTCAGCACGGTCGCCAGGAAGTTGACCCCCGTCAGCGTCGTACCTAACCCGGATAGCTGTAGCGCCCAGATGTAGTAGTCCATACCCACGCCAGGGCTGTATTGCAGACCCGACAGCGGCGGATAGGCAACCCAACCGGTCTTGGCGAATTCGCCGACGCCCAGGGACAGGTTGATCAGCACAACGCCGGACACCAGCAGCCAGAAGCTCAGGGAGTTCAGGAACGGGAAGGCAACGTCACGCGCGCCGATCTGCAGCGGCACTGCAAGGTTCATCAGGCCGGTGAAGAATGGCATCGCCATGAAGATGATCATGATCACACCGTGAGCGGTGAAGATCTGGTCATAGTGTTCAGGTGGCAGGTAGCCAGGCGAACCCTCGGTGGCCATGGCCAACTGGGTACGCATCATGATGGCGTCGGCAAAGCCACGCAGCAGCATGACCATGGCAACGACGATGTACATCACGCCGATTTTCTTGTGGTCGACCGACGTCAGCCACTCGGTCCACAAGTACGTCCACTTCTTGAAGTAGGTGATTGCAGCGAACAACGCCAGACCACCGAGCGCGATCATGGAGATGGTCACCATGACAATCGGCTCGTGGAAAGGGATCGCTTCCCAACTTAATTTACCAAACATCGTTTACTCCTCTGCCCCGGCAGCTGAATGCGAATTCGAGTCCATGTCCGTTGCCGCCACTTCTTTCTCTTTCTTCTCGTGCTTCAGCGGCTTGCCCGGTTTCATGCCTTCGTACTTGTCGACGATGGTCTGGAACAGGTTCGGCGTGACCGAGGAGTAGAGCTCGACTGGATTGTTCTGGCTTGGCTTGGCAAGGGCTGCGTATTCAGCTTGTTCAAGCTGTTTAGGTGCCTTTTTGACTTCACTTACCCAGGCGTCGAAATCTTCCTGAGAAGTTGCGATCGCTTTGAATTTCATACCGGTGAAACCAGCGCCGCTGTAGTTGGCGGAGATACCGTCCATTTCAGCGTTGCGGTCAGCGATCAGGTGCAGCTTGGTGGTCATGCCCGCCATCGCGTAGATCTGGCCGCCCAGGCCCGGGATGAAGAACGAGTTCATCACGGCGTCGGAAGTAATCCGGAAATTGACCGGGGTGTGCGCCGGGAACACGATCTTGTTGACCGTGGCAATGCCTTGTTCCGGGTAGATGAACAGCCACTTCCAGTCCAGCGCGACCACTTCGATGGTCACAGGCTTGACGTCAGACTCGATCGGACGATACGGGTCCAGCTTGTGGGTCGAAATGTAGGTGATGTAACCCAGGGCAACGATGATCAGGACCGGGATGGTCCAGACTGCCACTTCGATTTTGGTCGAGTGCGACCATTTCGGGGTGTAGACGGCATCTTTGTTGGATGCGCGGTACTTCCAGGCGAACAGGAAGGTCATGACGATAACCGGCACAACGACCAACAGCATCAGCAGCGTGGCGGTGATGATCAGGTTGCGCTGTTCCAGGCCGACCTGGCCCGTTGGATTGAGCAGGGTCATGTTGCAGCCTCCCAGCAACAACGTGCCGAGCAGCGGCACTAGGCCTAGTAATCTGGGGTACCTGTTTTTACTCATCTCACGACCTCTAAAGCAGCTTGCGCAATGCAGTTGGGTTTTGATCGCCAACACTTCACCCTGCCAAGGGTTGGCATTTTCTTTGGATTGAATAAGGGCCGCCCGTCGCGCGTCAGACGCTCGACAAAACCTGGGACAGCGGTCAGTTCTTATTCGAATTCGTGGTCAAAGGCCTTGTTACAGACCAATTCCATTTGGTGCGGAAAGTTGGAAGGCACCGACACCTGGGTGTCTCGCAGCCTTTCGGCCCCTCGACACCCGACTTCCTGCGCAGCGCCTTATTAAAAAGTTCCTTAATAAAGGCTGAACAGTGCCGGGAATTCAGTGCGGGCGATTGTAGATAGGTAGCGCCCTATACACCATGTCTTATCCCGAAATAATTTTTATCGCTCAGAGCAACAATCCATCACCGTTTTTGCAAAAGTGACCCATGTTATCGAAATCGATTCTCAACAAAAACACCAAAAAACGTAGGTCTATCCACCTCAGTTCAGACAGCTCCGAAGGCTTTTTCCCAGATCCAAAACGGCGCAAAGCCCGATATTCCAAGGCCTCTGGCCATCTGCCAGCGCTTGTTAAAACTGCCTGCTCTGGCACACGCGTGCAAAACCAGAAAAATGCCGAATCAGACCAATCCTTTTTTGTAACAGCGCAGCAATCCGCGTCGGCGAAATGCCCTGCGACACGGCGCGTGTGACAACATGTCGCACACCTGCCGCACTCTCTATTGCCGTCCGTCACGGTGATTTCACAAACACTCTGAAATGCAAAACGCCCCGATCGGCTGATCCGCAAATCGGGGCGTTTTCTGTATCGGCCAATCAGCCGAAGAGTTGATTCAGCGCAGGGCTTTTCGGTTACGCGAGGTCAGCAGCGGCACCAGGATCACCACCAGCACGAACGCCACCAGCGCCCATTGCGCCAGCGACAGACCGAGGATCGGCGGATACGGCGTCGAGCAGAAACCGTCGACCTGGAAGCCCAGCGGGAAGATCTTCGCCAGCGGCAGGTCATCGACAATCGGCTGCAACACATCGATGCCGCAGCTCACCGCCGGATAGAACTGGGTGTAAACGTGATGCCCGGCGACGCCGGCACCGGCGATCGCGCAGATCACCACCAGCACTTCGAACACCGTGATGCTGCGCCGGGTGCGCATGGCCGCGCCAATGAAGGCGAACAGCGCGATCAGCAGCAATGCATAACGCTGCAGAATGCACAGCGGGCATGGCGCCTCGCCCAGCACGATCTGCATGTACAGCGCGCCACCAATCAACGCCAGGCAGATAATGCCCAGCAGCACCAGAAAGCGCCGCTCACGCCCCAGTCGAATCGTTTCCTCGCTCATCGCGTTTCCCTTGTATGTCCATGGTTCAGCTGGCCGGCGGCTGCGCTTGCAGTTGCGCCATCAGGCTGATGTTGTCTTCGATATGCCAATTGGCCGCGATGCGACCGTTGTCGATCTGATAGATATCGGTTGCCCGGAAGTCTACACGCTGGCCCTGCCCTTTGAGAGCCTTGAACGTGCCGTTGAAGTGGCCGCGAAAGTGCAGATGCACCACCACGCGGTCACCGGCGATGATCATTTGCTCGATCTCGCAGCTCAGGTCCGGCACCGCCGTGCGAAAGAACTTCGACGCCAGCAACGGCCCGGTCGGCCCCTGCACCCGACCTTCGGGCGGGGTCTTGTCGACAAACTGCGGCGACAAGGCTGCCGTGGCCAGGGCCTCTTCCCCACTGTTCCAGAAACTGCCGTAACGCCGCGCCGCCAACTCCATCGCCTCTCGTTGGGCCTTGGGCAGACTCTGATCGACAATCAGGCTCTGCGGTGTGATCAAGGCCGATTCGGCAGAAGCAAACGGACTGGCCAGCAACGCGGCCGACAGGCCCAGGGTTGCCAGGCTCAAACGAGAGGAGAAGATGACGTGCGACATGGGGGCGATCCTGATCAGTTAAACGAACGAGCGCCTATCATCAGCATCGGGGAATAAACGATAAACCGGTTAAGAAACGATTAACCTTTAAACAGAATTTAATAATAGAGACCGCGTAACGGCCATCGCGAGCAGGCTCACTCCTACAAGGGATCTGCGTGGTACACCATTTTCATGTACACCACCGCCCCTGTAGGAGTGAGCCTGCTCGCGATGAAGGCGACTCGGTTTTAAGGATTATTCCAAAGCAGCCGCCGGCCCGAAGAATTCGTAACGGCTCTGCTTCTCAGGCACACCCAAGGCTTTTAGATGGCGCTTGATCGCGCCCATGAAACCTTTCGGCCCAAGGAAGTAAGCGTCGACATCCCGTTGCGCCGGCAGCCACTCGCCCAACTGTTCCTGACTCAAGATCCCGACCTTGTCCGCCGCCGGGCTCACGCCGTCATCCTCGGCATAGCAATAGAAGCGCTTGAGCTGCGGATGACGCGCCGCCAACCCGTCGATCCAGTCGCGGAACGCATGCACGCTGCCGTTGCGCGCGCAGTGGATAAAGTGCACCGGGCGCTCGGTTTGCAGCGCCGCTTCGAGCATCGCCAGGGTCGGCGTGATGCCGACACCGCCACTGATCAGCACCAGCGGTTTGTCGCTGGCAGTCAGGGTGAACTCGCCCGATGGCGGGAACAGCTGAATGCTCGCGCCGACGTGCAGTTGATCGTGCAAGTGGTTGGACGCACGACCACCCGGTTCGCGTTTGACGCTGATGCGGTACTGACCTTTATTGGCCAGCGCCGACAGCGAGTAGTTGCGGCGGACTTCTTCGCCGTCGAGGATCAGCTTCATACCGATGTACTGGCCCGGCTCGGCGGCGAGGATCGGACCTTTGTCCGCTGGCTCGAAGTAAAACGAAGTGATCTCCGCGCTCTCCTCGACCCGGTCCACCACGATGAACTCCCGCGCCCCACGCCAGCCGCCGACCGCCTGCTCTTTCTGGTCGTAGATCGCCGCTTCGGCACCGATCAGGATCTCGGCCAGTTGCCCGTAAGCGGCGCCCCATGCGCTCATCACTTCAGGCGTGGCGATCTCGTCGCCCAGCACTTCGGAGATGGCGCGCAGCAGGCACGAACCAACAATCGGGTAATGCTCCGGCAGGATCTGCAGGGCCACATGCTTGTTGATGATCTTCGCCACCAGATCGCCCAACTGGTCGAGCTGGTCGATGTGCCGGGCGTACATCAACACACCATTGGCCAAGGCACGCGGCTGGTCGCCACTGGCCTGGTGCGCCTGGTTGAACAGCGGGCGAACTTCTGGGTATTCAGAGAGCATCATGCGGTAGAAGTGGGTGATCAGCGCTTCACCACCGCTTTCCAGCAGGGGCACAGTGGATTTGATGATGGCACGATCCTGGACGCTAAGCATAAGAGTGACTCCTGAGCTTTCTGAGAATTATCTTAGGCTCTTCAGTTTTCGTGCCATGTTTTTTATCCATATAAATCAATAGCTTATTTTTTACGTAGTCATTTAGACTCAAAGCGCTTTATAGTCATAGCGACTACATCGTGTCTCTTTGACTGCAGGATCATGACCGCCAAACCTCTGCTCACCGCTTTACTGCCGCTGGTCTCCGACCTGTCCCGCGAACTGCCCGAAGGCGAGCGCTACCGGCGCCTGCTCGAAGCCATGCGCGCCCTGCTGCCGTGCGACGCTGCCGCGTTGCTGCGCCTGGACGGCGAATGGCTGGTGCCGCTGGCGGTGGATGGTTTGAGCACCGACACCCTCGGCCGGCGCTTCAAGGTCAGCGAACACCCACGCTTTGCGATCCTGCTCGACGGCGCCGGGCCGACGCGGTTCGCCGCCGACAGCGACTTGCCTGATCCGTATGACGGCCTGGTCGATGGTCACGGCGATCACCTCGAAGTGCACGACTGCCTCGGTTGCCCGTTGTTCGTCGATGAAAAACTCTGGGGCCTGATCACCCTCGATGCCCTCGACCCGGAGCGTTTCGAGCCGATCGAACTCGATGTCCTGCAAGCCTTCGCCAGCCTTGCCTCGGCCACGGTCAACGCCGCCGAGCGCATCGAACGCCTGGCGTTGCGCGCCGAGGACGAGCACCAGCGCGCCGAGGTCTACCGCCAGGCCAGCGGCCAGCAGCAGCGTGAAATGATCGGCCAGAGCAAGACGCACAAACGTCTGGTGGAGGAAATCAATCTGGTCGGCGGCAGCGACCTGACCGTGCTGATCACCGGCGAAACCGGGGTCGGCAAGGAACTCGTGGCGCAGGCGATCCACGCCGCCTCCCCGCGCGCCGACAAACCGATCATCAGCCTCAACTGCGCCGCGCTGCCCGACACTCTGGTCGAGAGCGAACTGTTCGGCCACGTGCGCGGAGCCTTCACCGGCGCCACCAGCGACCGTCGCGGCAAGTTCGAACTGGCCAATGGCGGCACGCTGTTTCTCGATGAAGTCGGCGAGCTGTCGCTGACCGTGCAGGCCAAGTTGCTGCGGGTGCTGCAAAGCGGCCAATTGCAGCGTCTGGGTTCGGACAGGGAACATCAGGTCGACGTGCGTCTGATCGCCGCGACCAACCGCGATCTGGCCGAAGAGGTGCGCAGCGGCCGTTACCGCGCCGACTTCTATCACCGCTTGAGCGTGTACCCGCTGCGGGTCCCGGCGCTACGCGATCGCGGGCGCGACGTGTTGCTGCTCAGCGGCTTCTTTCTGGAACAGAACCGGTCGCGCATGGGCCTCAACAGCCTGCGCCTGAGCAGCGACGCCCAGGAAGCGTTGCTCGCCTACACTTGGCCGGGCAACGTGCGAGAGCTGGAGCATTTGATTGGTCGCAGCGCGTTGAAGGCGCTGGGCAACTGCAAGGTACGGCCGAAGATACTCAGCCTGAGCGCGGCGGATCTGGATTTACCGCGCGAGGTTGTGGATAACTCGTCCGAGCCTGTCACTGACTTGAATACCGCCCCGTTGCCGACCGGCGACTTGCGCAGTGCCACCGAGCAATATCAGCGGCAATTGATTAGCGCGGCACTGGCGCGCCATCAGGATAACTGGGCGAGTGCGGCGCGGGAGTTGGGGCTGGATCGGGCGAATCTTGGGCGCATGGCTAAACGCCTTGGACTGAGATAAGCCTCCATTGTGGCGAGGGAGCTTGCTCCCGCTCGACTGCGCAGCAGTCGCACAATCAACCGACACGGAGCGCTTCGCACTCCAGCGGGAGCAAGCTCCCTCGCCACAGAGCATTCGCCGCCGTTTGGCCGAGATTGGGGATTGAGCCTAAAGCCTGCCCCCGACAAGTCGATAACCCGGCATCAATAGTTTTTGGCGATTTGCACCCTCGCCCATCACCTTTTTCAACAGAAGGTTTATATGTCTTCCACCAAAGCCCGCGCAGACTCACTTTCGCTTCTGCTGTTTACCTTGCGCAGCGGCAAGCTGATGGCGATCAACCTGCTGAAAGTCAGTGAAATCATCCCCTGCCCGCCGCTGACCAAACTGCCGGAGTCGCACCCGCACGTCAAAGGCATCGCCACCCTGCGCGGCGCGTCGCTGTCGGTGATCGACCTCAGCCGCGCCATCGGCGAGCGGCCGCTGGAAGACCCGAATGGCGGTTGCCTGATCGTCACCGACGTCAGCCGCTCAAAGCAGGGTCTGCATGTGCAGGCCGTGAGCAAAATCGTCCATTGCCTGACCACCGACATCAAACCACCGCCGTTCGGCTCCGGCGGCTCGCGCGCCTACATCACCGGCGTGACCTCGGTCGACGGCACGCTGGTGCAAGTGCTGGACATCGAGAAAGTCATCCACAGCATCGCCCCGGCGCAAATTGAAATGGTCCCGACCGACCTGAGCATGGAAGACGCCGAAGTCCTCGGCAATGCGCGGATTCTGGTGGTCGACGACAGCCAGGTGGCGTTGCAGCAATCGGTGCACACCCTGCGCAATCTCGGTCTGCAGTGCCACACCGCGCGCAGTGCCAAAGAAGCCATCGACTGCCTGCTCGATCTGCAAGGCACCGCGCAGCAGATCAACCTGATCGTCTCCGACATCGAAATGTCCGAGATGGATGGCTACGCCTTCACCCGCACCCTGCGCGAAACCCCGGATTTTGCCCACCTCTACGTGCTGCTGCACACCTCGCTCGACAGCGCGATGAACAGCGAAAAGGCCCGTCTGGCCGGCGCCAACGCAGTGCTGACCAAGTTCTCCTCGCCAGAACTGACCCAGCGCCTGATCGAAGCGGCCAAACACGTCGCGGCCAACGGTCACTGAGTCTTGGCCCAGATCTATTGCTTGCTGATGCGGCGCGACCTTCGCCAAGGCGTGCCGCCGATCGACTGGCCGGATGATGTCGAACTGAGCACCTACCGTCCGGAACTGGCGTCGGCCGTGCATCAACTGATGCAGCTCGGCTACCGCGAAGGCGGCGGTCGGGTGCCGACGCTTGATGAGTGGCAACAACGGTTTGAAAGCGACCCCGAATACGATCCCCAGTTGTGCTTCATCGTCAGCGATGCCGAAGGCGTGATCGGTGTGGCGCAGTGTTGGACCAGTTCGTATATCAAAAATCTGGTGGTGCATCCGCGTCTGCAGGGACGTGGTCTGGGACGGGCGTTGCTGCTGAATGCATTCAAGGTGTTTCAGCAGCGCCGTGAAGGTTTTGTCGATCTGAAGGTGCTGGAAGACAACCTGCGGGCGCAGCGTTTGTATGAAAGTGCCGGGATGTATGTGGTTCGCCGGGAGTTGGTGCCGGACTGACTCAAAGTCAAAAGATCGCAGCCTTCGGCAGCTCCTACACGGATCTCTGTGGGAGCTGCCGAAGGCCGCGATCTTTTAGCGGTGCCCCAGGCAACAAAACTCTTTAGCCATACTCCAACGCTTGGACACTCAAGACCAAGGATGCCGCCCATGAAGCTCCTCACTTTCAGCCTGCTCTGCCTTACCGCCCTCGCCTCCCAGGCCCACGCCTCCAGCCCCGACGCCTGGGCCGCCTACGACAAAACCGTCCTCGCCAGTTGCACCAAGGCCAGTGGCCTCAAAGACGTCAAACCCGTCGGCACACCCGCGCAATTCGATGACCGCGTCGGCTACACCGCCGTGCTGCTGCAAGGCCAATACCCGCAAAAGCACATGAAGGGTCAGCAAGGCACCGAGCTGTGCCTGTACAACAAAAAGTCGAAAACCGCGTTCATCACCGAGTGGGACTCGATCCGCCCGAGCGCCAAGGCACAATGAATGGCGCATAACTTGCTTCGACCAGGTTCTGCACGGCGATTTTACGTCGCCGTTTCACACCCTGATTGAAGATTGATCGTTCGATGAATACGACGTTTTCCTGCGTCGGTTGCGGCAAATGCTGCACCGACCACCATGTCCCCCTGACCCTCGCCGAAGCCCGCATGTGGGCGGCGGATGGCGGTCAGGTGATCGTGCTGGTGGAGGCTTTTCTCGGCAACGGCCTGGGTTTGCCGGCGCAGCAGCGTGAGCACGCCGAGCGGCGTTCGCTGGTAGTGCGCAGCGGCACCACGGATGCCCACGTGGCAATCACCTTTGCCGCCTACAACGTCGGCCGCTGCCGGAATCTTGACGAAGACAACCTGTGCCGCATCTACGAACGCCGGCCGCTGGTGTGCAGGATTTATCCTGCGGAAATCAACCCGCACATCCCGCTCAACCCGGCCGCCAAGGATTGCCCGCCGGAGTCGTGGCAACAGGGGCCGCTGTTGATTGTCGGCGGCGAGTTGGTCGATAAAGAGTTACTGGATCTGATCCAGCGTTCGCGCCAGGCGGATCGGGATGACATCCGCATCAAAGATGCGATCTGCGCCGCGCTGGGCATTCGCACCACGGCGCTCAAGGGTGATGGGTTTACCGCGTATTTGCCGGACATGAGCGCGTTTGCGTCGGTGATCGATCAGGTTTCAGTACAGCCGCCGGGCGAGACACCCAGTGAATGGCTGTTTCATTTGTCCGGTGATGACGTGGCCGGGCAATTGTTGGCGGCCGGGGCGCAGGTGGTGACGGAGCCGGCGCAGACGTATGCGTTTATCTCTCTGCGCACGGCTTGATCCAGAATTTTCGCCGGGGCTGGCCCCTTCGCGAGCAGGCTCGCGCCCACATTTGAAATGCATTCTTCTGTAGGAGTGAGCCTGCTCGCGATAGGGCCAGTCTGAACAAAACCTCAATCCCGAACCCGGCGCCGCCCCCAAAACTCCCGCGCCAGCAACCGCAAATCCCCCGCCAACCCCGCCACATCTTCAGAATTGCGCTGACTCTGCCGCCCCTCATCCACCGTCAACTCCGACGCCGCCCGAATGCTGACGATGTTGCGGTTGATGTCTTCGCTCACCGCGCTCTGCTGCTCCACCGCGGCGGCGATCTGCAGGCTCATCTCGGTGATCTGCTCGACCCGTTCGCTGATCCCGTCCAGCGCCCGCGCCGCGCGTTGCGCCTGTTCGACACTGTTATCCACATGCTCGCTGCTCTGCTGCATCACCAGCACCGCGTCCCGCGCGCCGTTCTGCAGGGTGCTGATCATCCGTTGAATCTCGTTGGTCGATTGCTGCGTACGTTGCGCCAGCCCGCGCACCTCATCGGCCACCACCGCAAACCCGCGCCCGGCATCCCCGGCCCGCGCCGCTTCGATCGCTGCGTTGAGCGCCAGCAGATTGGTCTGCTCGGCGATGCTGCGGATCACCTCCAGCACCCCGGAAATCTCGCTGCTGTGGCCTTCGAGCTGATGGATCACCTGGGTCGCCCGCCCAAGTTCTTCCGCCAGACGCAACACCGCACTGCGACTTTCACCGACCAGCAAATGCCCCTCACGGGTTTCCGTACCCGCCATGTCCGCCGCGTCCGATGCCTGCTGCGCATGGCTGGCGACCTGCGCCACACTCGCGGCCATCTGATGAATCGCCGCCGCCACCTGATCGGTTTCCGCCTGCTGGGCCAGCGAGCTGCTGTGGCTGCTTTGCAGATGATCAACCAATTGCGCTGCGTGTCCGGCCAACTGCTGCGACGCATCGCCGATACGCCCGACCACCGCGCCAACCTGGGCTTCGAGCATCTGCAGGGCAAACTCGATCTGGCCGAATTCATCGCGGCGCCCGGTGTAGATGCTCTGGCTCAGCGGATTGTCCGCAACCTCACGCGCCCGCTCGGTCAGCCGCTCCAGCGGCCGCAAGATCCAGCGCACGCCCAACGCACAAAGACTGCTGCCGGCAACAAACGCCAGCCCATCGATCCACGCCGACTCCGGGCGCAACCA
The DNA here is from genome assembly GCF_028830055.1 of Pseudomonas serboccidentalis. Classification (NCBI taxonomy): domain Bacteria; kingdom Pseudomonadati; phylum Pseudomonadota; class Gammaproteobacteria; order Pseudomonadales; family Pseudomonadaceae; genus Pseudomonas; species Pseudomonas serboccidentalis. The sequence goes on along the minus strand of NZ_CP101655.1, from coordinate 5,450,269 downwards.
CGCCTCGATCCCCAACACCAGCCCCAGCAACACGCTGGCCAACGTCGTGATCCTGCCACGCAAACCGAGGCGTGGCAGTGGCCGCCGCCCCTTCAACTCACCGCGCAACTGCGCATACACCCGCTCGGCCACCGGCACCAGCCGCGCATCCGGCCGGGTGCGCACCGACTGATACTCCACCGCCACACCGTTCTGCGTGACCGGCGTGACATACGCGCTGACCCAGTAGTGATCACCGTTCTTGCAGCGATTCTTCACCAGCCCCATCCACGAGCGCCCGCTTTTGAGTGTCTGCCACATGTGCGCAAACGCCTGCGTCGGCATGTCCGGGTGACGCAACAGGTTGTGTGGCGTACCGAGCAATTCGTCGCGGCTGTAACCGCTGATCCTGATGAAGTCGTCGTTGGCGTAGGTGATCGCGCTGGTCAGATCGGTGGTCGAAAGAATGTTCGCGTCCAGCGCCACATCGACATTACGGCCAGTTACCGGGAGATTGATCTTCATGCAATAGCGCGCTCGTTTTATTGAAAGAGTCGGCAGGGCTGCTGACTCTAAGCGCACCAATTGGTTAAATATTGATCTGGCTCAGGGGATGAGCACTTAGCCATCACTGCGACGGAAAATCGCAGTCGATGACTGAAGGCGGGATGAAAACTCAGCGCTTGCCCATCGACCGACGGGTGCCCGGCGGCGCCATGCCCGGGGTCTTGGTGTGGCCATTCTTGGCGCCGTTCTTGTACCACGGCTGGTTCGAACCCTTGGCAGCCGCCAGCTCACCCGGTTTGAACGGGAACTTGAAAGTCGGGATCTCGGGTTTGGTTTCGCTGGCGTCAGTCAGCTCGGCCGGGACATCGCTCACGGCGTCGTCAACCGGTGGTTGGGTCGGGGAAGTCATAAAAGCTCCGCAAAGCAAAAAGGCGGGCCCGAACAATGAGCCGCGAAGGCGCGCAGTATACCTGCGCGCCCGGCCTCGGCACCTGAAGATTTGCAGCGCACGCCGAACGGTTTACAGGTAGGTGATGGTGACGATGCCTTGGTCGGTTGAGGTCTTCAACGGTTTATAGGACATGGAAACCGGCAGCGTCTGATGGCTGCAGGCGTTGCGATACGTGTCCACATCGACTTGCACACCGGGCTTGATTTCAACCCGACGGAACTCGCTGGAAGACGACGTCCCGGCACGTCCTATTGCACAGCCGGGATCGACGATTTGCCCGGTGAAACGGATCTCGCCGGATTGACTGCCAGGCGCGGCAAACGCGGTAAGTGGAAGCAGGAGAAGCACACACGACGTTGCGGTTTTCAGCTTCATATCTAGACACTCCCGAAGTGAGGCCCAGCGAAACCCGGGCTACACGATGTTTATCCGCGCACAGGGCTCGATCTTGAGAAGCGTAGTCGGCAAATGAGTCCCGAATTGGGGATGATCGGTCCCTTTTGAGGACCACTTAACAAAAATGGCCGCTAGAGATGTGTCGCCCGACCAGACGTCTTCGCAAGCAGGCTCGCTTACAGGTGGACGGCGCTTCCCTGTGCGAGCCTGCTCGCGAAGAACGATGACGCGGTCTTCAGTTGGATTAAGTGCGAGGATCAACCCGATCCAGCGCCCGGTTCACCGCCAGTTCGGCGAGCATGACGATCTGCTGGATCGCCAGCGCCGTACTGCGCTGCGGACGACTGAGCTGATCGGCCAGATCACCGGCCACGACATTGGCTGAAGCCAGCGATTCGCAGGCGTGGGCGAGCAGGTTTTCGGTGTCGATATTCGGGTGGATGAGGAACATCGTACTGGGCTGACGCGGCTTGACCGGTTCGGGGCAGAGGTAGAAATCGAGGGCGCGCTTGATGGCTTCACGGGTTTTGATCTGATCGTCAGCGCGGATGGCGTCTTCGAGTGGGGTGGTGGGATCGATGGGTGGATCTGGAACTGGCTTAGTCATTGGAAACCCTATTTTGCAAATGGGAGCCATCCCTTGCCGTTTCTCACGCGGCGAAGTGGGTGGCAGCTATGTGCGGGGTGAGAAACCGGAAAAATAGGAAACCGGCCAGACCGAAGTCTGCCCGCACATAGCCGCCATAACGTATTTGCAGGCAGCGGATAGCCGCCGGCAATTATGCGGACTGATGGACTGAATCACTAATTTTTCAGGGTTCTCACACCCGATCGCCGAGTTTTCGGCGACGACCCAAGACTAGAGAGCGCATGTCCGACGGACAACCTGAAAACCTTGTGGGAAGGATCTGGTTATTCCACACATTTTTAAACACAACCACACTCACTGTAGGAGCTGCCGAAGGCTGCGATCTTTTGACTTTGGCTTTCACAACTCAAAAGCAAGATCAAAAGATCGCAGCCTTCGGCAGCTCCTACAGGGGGACTGGGTGTATTCAATTAGAGATTGGTCAGCTGGCAGGCCCCACAATTTAGATTTGTGTGCCCCGAACACGGCGCAGCCGCCCCACTCAACAGGATGAGCGTTAGCTCGGCTGCAGCTCTTGATCCACCGGCGACGTCGGAAGGCTGAGTGGAGGGATTGATCCGGGGGTGGGAGCGCAGCGACCGTTTGGCGCAGCCAAACACAGCGAGAGGAGGTGCAGCGAAGCAAACCGGAGACGCTGCGCCCGGATCGATCCCGGAGCGAAGGAACCCCGAGCCCCAGCGAGCGGGCCGCACGTAGGAGCAAGCGTTTTTTGCTTACTTTTTTTGGCGTTTGAAAAAAAGTGAGTCGCCGTAAGGGCGAAACCCTAAGCCGCCGTTACCGCAGCAACGGATATGTACACAACGAAACTGACAGCGCTGACAGCCAGCCGTCACCCTCCTGACCCCCAAACAAGTTTATAAAGACCCAACCTGCCCAAACTCCAGACCCTGGCGCCCCAATCGCATGCGAATCCAGAAAAACAAAGCCCTGCCAGCCTTGGTGATCGCCCTGGCCGCCGCAGGCATATGGTGGGCAAGCAAACCCGCTCCGACCAAACTGACAACCCCGACCGCCATCCCGGTGCGCGTCGTCGCCGTCAGCGAAAAAGACGTCCCCCGCTACACCAGCGGCATCGGCTCGGTGCTCTCGCTACACAGCGTGGTCGTGCGCCCACAAGTCGACGGCATCCTCACCAAAATCCTCGTCAAGGAAGGCCAACTGGTAAAAGCCGGCGACCTACTGGCCACCATCGACGACCGCTCGATCCGCGCCAGCCTCGACCAGGCCCGGGCGCAACTGGGCGAAAGCCAGGCGCAACTGCAAGTCGCCCTGGTCAATCTCAAACGCTACAAACTGCTCAGCGTCGACGACGGCGTCTCCAAGCAGACCTACGACCAGCAACAAGCGCTGGTCAACCAATTGAAAGCCACTGCCCAAGGCAACCAGGCCTCGATCGACGCGGCGCAGGTACAACTTTCCTACACGCAGATTCGCTCCCCGGTCACCGGCCGCGTCGGTATTCGCACGGTCGATGAAGGCAACTTCCTGCGCATGACCGACACCACTGGCCTGTTCACCGTGACCCAGATCGACCCGATTGCCGTCGAGTTCTCCCTGCCCCAGCAAATGCTGCCGACCCTGCAAGGCCTGATCAACGACCCGCAACACGCGCAGGTCAAGGCGTACATCGGCGCCGATACCGATGGCGAAACCGGCAACCTGCTCGGCGAAGGTCACCTGACCCTGATCGACAACCAGATCAACGCCAACACCGGCACCATCCGCGCCAAGGCCGAGTTCGACAACGCCAGCCAGAAGCTCTGGCCGGGCCTGCTGGTGACGGTAAAAATTCAGACGGCGCTGGACAAGGATGCGCTGGTGGTACCGCCCACCGTCGTACAACGCGGTCTCGACCAACATTTCGCTTACCGCGTGAACGGCGACAAGGTCGAAGCCGTACAAGTGCAGATGGTTTATCAGGGCAGCGGCCAGGACATCATCAAAGGCGTGAAGGCCGGTGATGTGCTGGTGACCGACGGCCAGTCGCGGCTCAAACCCGGTTCGACCGTGCAAGTCATGAGCGAGCCGCCGCAAGTGGTGCAAGCGGAGCCGAAACCATGAACGCGCACAAAGGCGTCTCTACCTGGTGCATCGATCACCCGGTCGCGACGATTCTGCTGACCATCGCTCTGGTGCTGGTCGGGTTGATTGCCTTCCCGCGATTACCAATCGCCCCACTGCCGGAAGCGGAATTTCCGACGATTCAGGTCTCGGCGCAGTTGCCCGGGGCCAGCCCTGACACCATGGCCTCGTCCGTGGCTACGCCACTGGAGGTGCAATTCAGCGCCATCCCCGGCATGACCCAGATGACCTCCAGCAGCGCGCTCGGCTCCAGCTTGCTGACCCTGCAATTCACCCTCGACAAGAGCATCGACACCGCCGCCCAGGAAGTACAAGCGGCGATCAACACCGCCGCCGGCAAACTGCCCAAGGACATGCCGACGCTACCGACCTGGAAGAAGGTCAACCCGGCCGACAGCCCGGTGCTGATCCTCAGCGTCAGCTCGACGCAAATGCCCGGCACCGAACTCAGCGACCTGGTGGAAACCCTACTGTCGCGTCAGATCAGTCAGATCGACGGTGTCGGCCAGATCAACATCACCGGTCAGCAACGTCCGGCGATCCGCGTGCAGGTTTCGGCCGACAAGCTGGCCGCCATCGGCCTGACCCTGGCCGACATTCGTCTGGCGATCCAGCAGACCAGCCTCAACCTCGCCAAAGGTGCGTTGTACGGCGAATCGAGCATCTCCACGCTGTCAACCAACGACCAGTTGTTCCACCCCGAGGACTACAGCCAGCTCATCGTTTCCTACAAGGACGGTGCCCCGGTTCATCTGCGCGATGTCGCCAAAGTCGTCAACGGTTCGGAAAATGCCTACGTGCAAGCGTGGGCCGGTGATCAGCCGGGGGTGAATCTGGTGATCTCCCGTCAACCGGGCGCGAACATTGTTGAAACCGTGGACCGCATTCAAGCCGCCCTGCCCGGTCTCGAAGCCATGCTGCCGGCGTCGGTGCAGGTGAAAACCCTGATCGACCGCACCCAGACCATCCGCGCCTCGCTGCATGAAGTCGAAATCACCCTGTTGATCGCGATCCTACTGGTGGTCGCGGTGATGGCGTTGTTCTTGCGTCAGTTGTCGGCGACGCTGATTGTGTCGGCGGTGCTCGGCGTGTCGCTGATCGCCAGTTTCGCCCTGATGTACCTCTTGGGGTTCAGCCTGAACAACCTGACGCTGGTGGCGATTGTCGTGGCGGTCGGGTTTGTGGTGGACGATGCGATTGTGGTGGTGGAGAACATCCACCGGCATCTGGAGGCCGGAGACAACATGCGCGAAGCGGCGATCAAGGGCGCCGGGGAGATCGGCTTCACCGTGGTCTCGATCAGCTTCTCGCTGGTGGCGGCGTTCATTCCGCTGCTGTTCATGGGGGGTGTGGTCGGACGGCTGTTCAAGGAGTTCGCCCTGACCGCGACCTCGACCATCATGATTTCCGTGGTGGTGTCGCTGACCCTGGCGCCAACGCTGGCAGCGCTGTTCATGCGCAAACCGGTGCATCACACCCACGACAAACCGGGCTTCAGCGAACGCCTGCTGGGCTGGTACGAAAAAGGCCTGCGCCGCGCCCTCGCCCATCAGAAGCTGATGATTGGCGTGTTCGGCCTGTCGCTGGCGATGGCGATTGGCGGTTACATTTTTATCCCCAAAGGTTTCTTCCCGGTACAGGACACCGGTTTTGTCCTCGGCACCACCGAAGCCGCTGCGGATATCTCCTACGGCGACATGGTGAAAAAACACCTGGCGATGGCCGAAATCGTCGCTGCCGACCCGGCCGTGCAGGCGTTTTCCCACTCGGTGGGTGTGTCCGGCAGTAACCAGACCATCGCCAACGGGCGCTTCTGGATCGCCCTGAAAAAACGTGGTGACCGTGATGTCTCGGCCAGCCAGTTCATCGACCGGATTCGTCCGCAGCTGATGAAAGTCCCCGGCATCGTCCTGTACCTGCGCGCAGGGCAAGACATCAACCTCAGTTCCGGCCCGAGCCGTGCGCAGTATCAATACGTGCTCAAGAGCAATGACGGCGCGACCCTCGCCACCTGGACCCAGCGTCTGACGGAAAAACTGCGCAGCAACCCGGCGTTCCGCGACATTTCCAACGACCTGCAACTGGGCGGCAGCATCACTCACATCAGCATCGACCGCAGCGCCGCCGCGCGTTTCGGCCTCACCGCCAGCGATGTCGACGAGGCGCTGTACGACGCCTTCGGCCAGCGCCAGATCAACGAGTTCCAGACCCAGGTGAACCAGTACAACGTGATTCTGGAGCTGAACACCCAACAACGCGGCAAGGCCGAAAGCCTCAACTATTTCTACCTGCGCTCGCCGCTGAGTGGCGAGATGGTGCCGCTGTCGGCGCTGGCCAAATTCGATGCGCCGACCATCGGCCCGCTGTCGATTGCCCATGACGGTATGTTCCCGGCCGCCAACCTGTCGTTCAACCTCGCGCCCGGCGTGGCGTTGGGCGATGCGGTGATCCTGCTCAATCAGGCCAAGGCCGAGATCGGCATGCCGACCGCCATCAGCGGCAACTTCCAGGGCGCGGCGCAGGCGTTCCAGAGTTCGCTGGCCAGTCAGCCGTGGCTGATTCTCGCGGCGCTGGTGGCGGTGTACATCATTCTCGGCGTGCTTTATGAGAGTTTCGTGCATCCGCTGACGATCATTTCGACGCTGCCGGCAGCCGGTCTTGGCGCGGTGATCATGCTGTGGATCTGCGGCCAGGACTTCTCGATCATGGCGTTGATCGGGCTGGTGCTGCTGATCGGTATCGTCAAGAAAAACGGCATCCTGATGATCGACTTCGCCCTCGAGGCGCAGCGCAATCGTGGACTGCCACCGCAGGATGCGATTTACGAGGCGTGCATCACGCGGTTCCGGCCAATCATCATGACCACCCTCGCCGCCCTGCTCGGCGCCCTGCCGCTGATGCTCGGCTACGGCACCGGCGCCGAACTGCGTCAACCGTTGGGGATCGCGGTAGTGGGCGGTTTGCTGGTCAGCCAGATGCTGACGCTGTTTACTACGCCGGTCATATACTTGTGGCTTGAGCGGCTGTTCCACCGGCCCAAACCAATGCCCACGGCGGCACTGGCGACCACAGACTGAGGCAGGGTCATGCGCGTTCTGATTATCGAAGACGAGGAAAAAACTGCGGATTATTTGCACCGCGGTCTGACGGAACAGGGTTACACCGTGGACCTGGCCCGCGACGGCGTTGAGGGCCTGCACCTGGCGCTGGAAGGCGACTACGCGGTGATCGTCCTCGACGTGATGTTGCCGGGCCTGGATGGCTTTGGCGTGCTGCGCGCGTTGCGGGCGCGCAAGCAGACCCCGGTGATCATGCTCACCGCTCGCGAACGGGTCGAAGACCGGATCAAGGGCTTGCGCGACGGCGCCGACGATTACCTCGGCAAACCGTTCTCCTTCCTCGAACTGGTGGCGCGCCTGCAAGCGCTGACCCGGCGCAGCGGTGGCCATGAACCGGTGCAGGTGAGCATCGCCGACCTGTGGATCGATCTGATCAGCCGCAAGGCGACGCGCGCCGGCACCCGGCTGGATCTGACCGCGAAAGAGTTCTCGCTGCTCAGCGTATTGGCCCGACGTCAGGGTGAAATCCTTTCGAAAACCGCGATTGCCGAGATGGTCTGGGACATCAATTTCGACAGCGACGCCAACGTCGTCGAAGTCGCGATCAAACGCCTGCGGGCCAAGCTCGACGGACCGTTTGACGAAAAACTGCTGCACACCATTCGCGGCATGGGTTATGTGCTGGAGAGCCGTGGTGTCCAGTAATTCGATTGCCCTGCGTTTGAGCGGCATGTTCACCCTGGTGGCGCTGCTGGTGTTTCTGTTGATCGGCGGCGCGCTGTATCAGCAGGTCGACAAGGGCTTGGGCCTGCTGCCGGAAGCCGAGCTGGACGCGCGTTACAGCGTGCTCGAATCGGCCCTCAATCGTTATGGCACCCCCGAGCATTGGGTGAAGATCAATGCCAAGCTCAAGCTGCTCGGCGAGGAAGACAAACGCATCCGTTTCTGGGTGGTCAGCGGTAATCCCGGTTACGAGTATGGCGAGCCGGACGCGCGGATCCGCGACTTCGCCAAGGGCCCGACGGGCATGCATGACCTGCAGTTGCCCGAACATCCTTATCCGCTGAAAGTGCTGTTGACTGAATTGCCGGCCAAGGATCAGCGCCCGCCGCTGCGCTTCATGATCGGCATCGACACCGAGACCTTTCACGAGACCCAACACAACCTGCTGATCGCCTTGGTCAGCCTGGCAATTATCGGTGTGCTGATGGCCTCGGCATTGGGTTACTGGGTCGCACGGATCGGCCTCAAACCGCTGATCAAACTGTCCCACGAAGCCCAGCGCCTGGCGCCGCCACTACGGGCCGGGCGCTTGCGAATGTCACCCTTGCCGCCGGAGCTTGAGCAGTTTGTCGAGTCGTTCAACTCGACGCTGGAGCGGGTCGAACAGGCCTATTCGCGCCTGGAGTCGTTCAACGCCGACGTGGCCCATGAACTGCGCTCGCCGCTGACCAACCTGATTGGCCAGACCCAGGTCGCACTGACGCGTGGACGCTCCGCCGAACACTACTTCGAAGTGCTGCAATCCAATCTCGAAGAGCTGGAGCGCCTGCGCTCGATCATCAACGACATGCTGTTTCTCGCGAGCGCCGACCAGGGCAGCAAAGCGACCAAACTCACCGAAACTTCGTTGGCCGATGAAGTCGCGACCACGCTGGAGTATCTGGATTTCATCCTCGAAGACGCGCAAGTGCAGGTACACGTCAGTGGCGATGCGCAGGTGCGGATCGAGATCGCGCATCTGCGCCGTGCGTTGATCAATCTGCTGAGCAATGCGGTGCAGCACACCGAGCCGGGCAAGGTGATCGAGGTGCACATTGAGGTTGAAGCACATCAGGTCAGCATCGGCGTGGCCAACCCGGGATCGCCGATTGCCAGCGAGCACTTGCCGCGTCTGTTCGAGCGCTTCTACCGGGTCGATGCGTCGCGCAGCAACAGCGGCAATAACCATGGGCTGGGGCTGGCGATCGTCAAGGCGATTGCGCTGATGCATGGCGGCGATGTGTTTGTGCGCAGTGATCGCGGGATGAATACCTTCGGGATTCACCTGCCGGTCTGACGGTGTATGTTCCAGTGACAGCCAGACGTTGTGGCGAGGGGGCTTGCCCCGTTCGATGGCGAAGCCGTCGTAGAATCCGATTTCCCCGATTACTCAAGTGAATCGCGTTTGAGGTTTTGGGGCGGCTTCGCATCCCAACGGGGGCAAGCCCCCTCGCCACAGAGTTCTGTACGCTTCGGCACTTTATCTTTGCTTCTGCTGTAACAGTCATTTATGAAAATCATGCTGTTTCCCGGCGCCCGGCAACCTTATCTTTGCCCGCACCAAACAGCACTTGCCAAGCAAGAAGGTTTTCAAGATGTCCAACAGTATGGGTATTGCCAGCGCTTTCGTTTTGTCCTCATTGTTCCTGTCGCCGATGGCGATGGCTGAAGAATCGCAGTCGTTCGTAGCGCACAATGCCGCTCGCGCTCACGCATTCGAACAGTCTCAGGCAGACGTGATGGCCGAGTCGCAAGACGCCTCGCAAGCCCCACAGGCCGCCACTTCCCAAGCTCAAGCGTCTGAGAAAGACAGCTGAGTCGCGCACCACGAAAAATTTCCCTCGACGCGGTGGTTCGGCTCTTCCCGTTCAACCGTCGTCCTTCCAGGCCGCTGTCTTTCAGCGGCCTTTTTTTCGTTGTGGTCTGAAAGCCGTTTGGTTCGTCTGTAACAACAAGAAATATCCCGCCCCTCAAGACATTGAGTGTCAGTTGACCCAAGGAGCTCCATCGCAAGTGCGTTACCCAGTCAGCTTCACCCCGCTGTTCATTGCAATTGCCGCAACGATTGCCCCCACCGCCCATGCCGACGAAACCGCCAGGGAAGGTTTCGTCGAAGGCTCGAGCCTCAACCTCAACGCTCGCAACTACTACATGAATCGCAACCGTCTGCAGCAGACGGACGACAACATCGAGTGGGGCCAGGGGTTTCTCGGGATCTTCAAGTCGGGTTACACCGAAGGCACGGTCGGTTTCGGCATCGATGCCCACGCCATGCTCGGGCTGAAACTCGACGGCGGTGGCGGTACCGATGGTTCGAGCATCCTGCCGATCAGCGATGGCAACGGCAAAGCCCCGGGCGCGTTCTCGACCGCCGGCGGCACGCTGAAAATGCGTGCGTTTGATACTGAACTGAAGGCTGGCGACCTGTTCCTGACCAACCCGGTGATTGCCGGCGGTGACAGCCGCATGCTGCCGCAGACCTTTCGTGGCGTCAGCCTGACCAACCACAGCTTCGACGGCTGGATGTTCGAAGGTGGCCAGGCCAGCTTCACCAAGCCTTACAACCAGAGCGGTCGCCAGCGCATCGGCACCTCGTACGGCAAACTCGCCGACGGCGACGAAAGCCGCCACCTGAACTGGGCCGGGGTTTCCTGGAGTGGCGTCGAAGGCCTGACCAGCAACCTGTACGCCGCCGAGCTGAAGGACATCTGGAACCAGTACTACTACGACCTCGACTACACGTGGCAGTTGAGCGATCTGGTCAGCCTCAACCCGGGCCTGCACTTCTATCACACGCAAGACACCGGTGACGCGCTGCTGGGCGACATCGACAACAACACCTACAGTCTGCACTTCACCGTCGGCATCGGCAGCCACAGCGTTACTGCTGCGTATCAGCGGGTCAACGGCAACACGCCGTTCGACTACATCAGCCAGGGCGACAGCGTTTACCTCGACAACTCCCAGCAGTACTCGGACTTCAACGGCCCGAACGAGCGTTCGTGGAAGCTCAAGTACGCCTACGACTTCGCCGGTCTCGGCCTGCCGGGCCTGACCTCGGCGGTCTCTTATTCGCGCGGCACCGTGGACCTGACCAAGGTCGATCCGGACAGTAAGGGCTATGCTTCGTGGTATAGCGCCGACGGTCGCAACGCCAAGCACTGGGAGCGCGACATCGACTTGAAATACGTGGTGCAGAGCGGTCAGGCGAAAGATCTCGCAGTACGCCTGCAGTGGGCGACCAACCGTGGCGGCAACGGCTACGGCGCGATCGACACCGACACAGATGAATACCGTGTAATTGTCGACTACCCGATCAACGTCTTCTAAGATCCACCAAAGTCAGTCGCGACTGGCACAGAACCTGTGGCGAGGGAGCTTGCTCCCGCTGGACTGCGCAGCAGCCCCCTCTTCAAAAACGGGGGCCGCCAGGCGCCCCAGCGGGAGCAAGCTCCCTCGCCACAGATGGTTCAGTGTTTGTGCAACTACGCTTATAAGACTTCCCCAACCGACAACCCCACCATGATCGCGAGCCGTACCCCACCTGCTGCGGGCAAGACCGGACGTCCCGAATTGCTGCTGATCTGCGGCAGTTCGCTGACGGTGATCGCGATTCTGTGCATCGTCACGTTTTTGCTGATCCGCGAGCACGCCAACGCTCAGGAGTCGGCCACCCGCAGCGCCACCACCATCGCGCAGTTGATCGACGCTGACGTCCTGCGCACCGTCGAGTTGTACGACCTGACCCTGCAAGGCTTGATCGCCGCCGCGCAGCGCGATGACTTGCGCGACGTCAGCCCGCAGATCCGCCATCTGGCCTTGTTCGACCGCTCGACCGCTGCGCGCTTCAAGGGCGACATCCTGTTGCTCGACAAGCATGGCGATGTGATCGCCGATTCATCGCGGATCGAACCCAAACCGGGCAACTTCGCCGACCGCGAATACTTCCTCGCCCACGCGTTCAACCGCGACACCGGCATGTTCATCAGCCGCCCCTTCAAGACGCGCTGCAGTTGCGACGAAGCCAACCAGTGGCGTATCAGCTTCAGCCGGCGGATCTCCTCGGACACCGGCGAATTCGCCGGCGTGGCCGTGGCGTCGATGAAGCTCGATTATTTCGATCAGCTGTTCAACAGCCTCGACATCGGCAAAGACAGCACACTGAACATCATCAACAGCGACGGCATCCTGTTGGCGCAGAAGCCGTACCTGCAAAGCGATTCCATCGGCAAGAACTTCGGCAACCGGCCCAACGTGGTGCGGATCCTCGCAGACAAGGATGGCAATGGCAGTTTCACCAGCACCTCGAGCATGGACCATCAGCAGCGCCTCTACACCTATTCGCGGGTCGGTAATTTGCCGCTGACGGTGATGGTTGCGCTCTCCAGCGAAGAGGTGTTTGGTACTTGGCGCCGTACCGCGATGTTGATCAGCGGAGCCACCGGCGTGCTCTGTTCGGGTCTGCTGTGGCTGACCTGGCTGCTCGCCCGCGAACTGCGTTTGCGCCAACGCGCCGAACGCGAACTGGCGCAACTGGCCGCCACCGATGCGCTGACCGGCTTAGCCAACCGGCGGATGCTCGACCAGTCGCTGCGCCACGAATGGTTCCGCGCCCAGCGCTCGGGGCAGCCGTTGTCGGTGATGATGATCGACGCCGACCACTTCAAGGCCTTCAACGATCGCCATGGGCATCAGGCCGGTGATCAGGCGCTGCGCGAACTGGCCAAGGTGATCACAGCGAACGTGCGACGACCGGCAGACCTGGTCGCCCGCTATGGCGGCGAAGAGTTCTCGGTGATCCTCGCCGAAACCGGCAGCACCGGCGCTCGGCAGATTGCCGAGCATATTCGCCAGGCGGTCGAACAAATGCCGAGGGTCGAGGGCGCGGATGTGGCGATGACCGTCAGCATCGGCATCAGCACCTGGACGGCGGCGGTCGAGATGTCGCTGGAGCAACTGCTGTTTGCGGCGGACAAGGCGTTGTATCAGGCCAAAGAGAGTGGTCGCAATCGCGTAGTCAGTTCGTAAGATCAAAAGATCGCAGCCTTCGGCAGCTCCTACTTTTGGAATACATTTCCCTGTAGGAACTGCCGAAGGCTGTGATCTTTTGCTTTTAACAGGGGCATAAAAAAAGGCCATCCGAGGATGGCCTTCAAAAAACTAGAGAGGTTTTTTACTTACACTGCCGCAACCGGGCGCATGTAAGAGATCGGTGCAGTGCTCGCGTCTTCGAACGTCACGACTTCCCACGCATCTGTCTGCTCAATCAACTTGCGCAGCAGCTGGTTGTTCAGTGCATGACCGGACTTGAAGCCTTTGAACTCACCAATCAGGCTGTTGCCCAGCAGGTACAGGTCGCCAATCGCATCGAGGATCTTGTGCTTCACGAATTCGTCTTCGTAGCGAAGGCCGTCTTCGTTCAGTACACCATCGGCATCTACCACGATCGCGTTTTCAACGCTGCCGCCGAGTGCGAGGTTGTGCTTGCGCAGGTACTCGATGTCACTCATGAAACCGAAAGTACGGGCGCGGCTGACTTCTTTTACGAACGAAGTGCTGGAAAAATCCACGCTTGCACTTTGGGTGCGGTCCCGGAAAACCGGGTGATCGAAGTCGATCTCGAAACTCACCTTGAACCCTTCGAAAGGGACGAAAGTGGCGCGCTTGTCGCCGTCTTCCACTGTCACTTCACGCAGGATGCGGATGAATTTCTTGGCGGCGTCCTGCTCTTCCAGGCCTGCCGATTGAATCAGGAATACGAACGGTCCAGCGCTGCCATCCATGATCGGGACTTCGGACGCGGAGAGCTCGACGTAGGCGTTATCGATGCCCAGGCCAGCCATGGCCGAGAGCAAGTGCTCTACCGTGTCCACTTTGACGTCGCCGTTAATCAGCGTCGTCGACATAGTGGTTTCACCGACGTTTTCCGCGCGGGCAGGAATCTGCACCACAGGGTCGAGGTCAGCGCGACAAAACACAATGCCAGTGTCGACAGGCGCAGGCTTGAGGGTCAGGTAGACCTTCTCCCCGGAATGCAGGCCTACACCTGTGGCACGGATAATATTTTTCAGTGTGCGTTGTTTAATCATGGCTTGGGCCGCTTCAGCGCAAATTGCGAACTGGTATCAACAAAGGCTGGCGATAATAGCAGACCGAGCCTTTGCTGAACACCAATCACCGTCATAGCCCTGATACATTCCATCAATCGGCCTGACGACGCAGGAATGCCGGGATGTCCAGGTAGTCCAGATCGTCCTGCGGGTTCATCTTCGCGGCAGTCGCAGCACCGGCCTGAGCCTGGTTGCGCATGACGGTCGGACGGTCCAGGTCACGGTAGTTCACCGCCGGTGCTTCCTGACGCGCAGGGGCCGGTTGTTGAACCTGAGCGGCGGCCATGGAGGTGTGAACGGTGTTGTCGATGACCTTCACAGGCTTCTCGATTTTCGCGCCCAGACCGGTGGCAACCACAGTCACGTGCAGCTCGTCGCGCATGTCCGGATCGATAACGGTACCGACCTTGACCATTGCGTGCTCGGAAGCGAAGGCTTCGATGATGCTACCCACGTCGGAGTACTCACCCAGAGACAGGTCAGGACCGGCGGTGATGTTCACCAGGATGCCGCGCGCGCCTTGCAGGTTCACGTCTTCCAGCAGCGGGTTGCGGATCGCCGCTTCAGTGGCTTCACGTGCACGGTTCGGACCGCTGGCGCAGCCAGTGCCCATCATCGCCATGCCCATTTCGCTCATCACGGTACGCACGTCGGCGAAGTCGACGTTGATCATGCCCGGACGCTTGATGATGTCGGAGATACCGCGCACGGCACCGGCCAGTACATCGTCAGCCTTGGCGAAAGCCGACAGCAGGCTGGCGTCTTTACCGAGGATGGTCAGCAGCTTCTCGTTAGGAATGGTGATCAACGAGTCGACGCTTTCGGAGAGCATGCGGATGCCTTCATCGGCGATCTGCATACGCTTGCGGCCTTCGAACGGGAACGGACGGGTCACGACCGCAACGGTCAGGATGCCCATTTCCTTGGCCACTTCGGCGATGATCGGCGCAGCACCGGTACCGGTACCGCCGCCCATGCCAGTGGTGATGAACACCATGTTGGTGCCGGCCAGCACTTCAGCGATGCGCTCGCGATCTTCCAGCGCAGCCTGACGGCCGACTTCCGGGTTGGCGCCGGCGCCCAGGCCTTTGGTCACGCCGGTGCCCAGTTGCAGGATGGTCCGCGCGCCGATGTTTTTCAGCGCTTGAGCATCAGTGTTGGCGCAGATGAATTCAACGCCTTCGATGTTGCTCTTGACCATGTGGTTGACAGCGTTGCCGCCGCCACCGCCAACACCGATAACTTTGATTACCGGGCTTGCGGGGATGTTGTCTACGAGTTCGAACATTTTCCCTCTCCTTACATTCTCTAGTTTTTTCGCCTACTGCATTTTTGTTGCGGTGCATCTACTGCTACTGCTTGCCGCCTGAAGCTTGAAGCTCCGAGCTGCTTTTAAAAGTTGCCTTGAACCCACTTCTTCAATCGGTCCAGCAACGGCGCCTGTGGCTCATCGTTGCTGTAGCTGTCGCGGCTGCCGATGCCCGAGAACGAGATCCCGTCGGACTGCTTCTGCAGGCCGTACATCAACAAGCCAACGCCAGTGGAATAAATCGGGTTGCGGACCACGTCATCCAGGCCCTTCACGCCATGCGGCACCCCCAGACGAACCGGCATGTGGAAGATTTCCTCGGCCAGTTCGGTGGCGCCTTCCATCTTCGACGTACCGCCGGTCAGGACAATGCCCGCCGGGATCAGGTCTTCGTAGCCGCTGCGACGCAGTTCGGCCTGGATCAGGGTGAACAGTTCGTCGTAACGCGGCTCGACCACTTCGGCCAGGGCCTGACGCGACAGTTCGCGCGGTGGACGGTCGCCCACGCTCGGCACCTTGATGGTTTCGCCGGCACCGGCCAGTTTGGCCAGGGCGCAGGCGTAGCGGATCTTGATCTCTTCGGCGTACTGGGTCGGGGTGCGCAACGCCATGGCGATGTCGTTGGTCACCTGATCACCGGCAATCGGGATCACCGCGGTGTGGCGGATCGCGCCTTCGGTGAAGATCGCGATGTCAGTGGTGCCGCCGCCGATGTCGACCAGGCACACGCCCAGTTCTTTTTCGTCGTCGGTCAGCACCGAGTAGGCCGAAGCCAGTTGCTCGAGAATGATGTCGTCGATTTCCAGACCGCAGCGGCGCACGCATTTTTCAATGTTCTGTGCAGCGTTGACGGCGCAGGTGACCACATGAACCTTGGCTTCCAGACGTACGCCAGACATGCCCAGTGGCTCGCGAACGCCTTCCTGGTTATCGATCACGTAATCCTGCGGCAGGGTGTGCAGCACGCGCTGGTCAGCCGGGATCGCCACGGCCTGGGCGGCGTCGAGTACACGTTCAAGGTCAGCCGAGCTGACTTCGCGATCACGAATCGCCACGATGCCGTGGGAGTTCAGGCTGCGGATGTGATTGCCGGCCACGCCGACGAACGCCGAGTGAATGCGGCAGCCCGCCATCAGTTGGGCTTCCTCGATCGCGCGCTGGATCGATTGCACGGTGGACTCGATGTTCACCACCACGCCCTTCTTCAGGCCGCGGGATGGGTGAGTACCGATACCGACGATTTCCAGCGTGCCGTCGTCCGCGACCTCGCCTACCAGCGCCACCACCTTGGAGGTGCCGATATCCAGACCGACGATCATTTTGCCGCTTTGCACGTTTGCCATGGGTCCTGCCTCTTCTTAATTCTTTGCGACAGCGGGTTGGGCTGTCGTCGGCGCTACTGGTTCCCGCCAGCCAACAGCGAGGCCGTTGGCGTAGCGCAGATCGATGCGCGCAATGTTCGTAATCTGGTCTTTAAGCGTCTTGTCATAGATGGCAATGAAGCGGCGCATCTTTTCCACCAGGTTGCCGCGTCCCAGCAGCAACTCGATGCCGGGGCCCGAACTGCCGGCACCAGTGGTCAGGAACCAGCTGCCGCGTTCACGCAGTTCCAGGCGTGCAATCGAGAAGCCCAGCGGCCTGAGCATCTGGCTCAGCACCTGGTATTGCTGCATCACTTGCTGCTGGGCCCGTTGAGGGCCGAACAGTTGTGGCAGGTGTTCGTAGTTCGCCAGTTCCTTTGGCGTGAACGCCTGGCCCTGGTTGTTCAGCAGCGACTCGTCGCCCCAACGGGCCACTGGCAGTTGCTCTTCGAGGCGGATCACCACCTGGTCCGGCCACACCCGGCGTACTTCGGCGTGGGCGATCCATGGCATTTGCTCAAGCTCGGTGCGCATGCCGGCCAGGTCGATGGTGAAGAAGCTCGACGCCACGTACGGGGCGATTCGCTGCTGCACCGCTTGCTGGCTGATGTAGCTCAGGTCGCCCTGCACGGCGATCTTGGTGATCGGCCGGTCGGCGTACGGCAGCAAACGCTGCGCGCCTTCGTAGGTACCGAACCCCAGCGCCACCAGCAGCACCGGCCAGAACAGGCTTTTCAGAAAACCGAAATTGGCTTTCGGCAGGCGCGCAGACATCGGCTCTTTGGCCACCATTCGGCTGGCACCCCGCGGCACCGGCTTGCGGCCGGGTGCGGGTGGCTGATGTCTGAGCTGAGCGCCTTGCATGGTCTTAACCTCGCGCCTCTTTATTACCGGAGCCTTCAACACTGGCGGCCAGAATGGCCAGGACCAGTTGCTGGAAATCCAGACCGGCAGCACGCGCCGCCATCGGCACCAGGCTGTGATCGGTCATGCCCGGTGCGGTGTTCACTTCCAGGAACCAGAACTGCCCGTCGGCGTCCTGCATCACGTCCGCCCTGCCCCAACCGGCAATACCCAGCGCCTCACAGGCCTTGGCCGTGAGATCCATGAGTTCCTGTTCCTTGGCGGCATCCAGCCCGCACGGAATGCGGTACTGGGTATCGTTGGCGATGTACTTGGCGTCGTAGTCGTAGAACGTGTGCGGTGTACCCAGGGCGATAGGAGGCAACACCTGGTCACGCAGGGTGGCGATGGTGAACTCCGGACCTTGAATCCATTGCTCAACCAAGACTTGCGAATCGTAGGTACTGGCCGCTTTCCATGCGTCGATCAACTCGGACGCAGAACTCACTTTGGCCATCCCGATACTTGAACCTTCATGCGCCGGTTTGACGATCAAAGGGAAGCCCAGTTCCGTCGCGGCGGAAATACAATCGGCTTCGCTGCACAGTACGGCGTGACGCGGCGTCGGAATCCCGAGGCTGTGCCAGACCTGCTTGGTGCGCAGTTTGTCCATCGCCAGTGCCGAGGCAAGAATGCCGCTGCCGGTGTACGGAATGCCGGCGCATTCGAGCAGGCCCTGCATGGAGCCGTCTTCACCGCCACGACCGTGGAGGATGATGAACGCGCGGTCGATCTTTTCATTCAGCAGACGCTGCAGAAAATCCTCGCCGACATCGATCCCGAACGCGTCCACGCCGGCGCTTTGCAGCGCGTCGAGTACAGCGTTACCGGATTTCAGCGAAACCTCACGCTCGGCACTCATGCCACCAAACAGCACGGCGACACGGCCGAAGTCTTTCGGCGCGATAGTGGAGAACAGGTTGGCGTAGGCAGCAGTCATTTCAACTTCCCCTCGACCGACGCGGCCACGGCGCCGGCGAACAATTCACTTTTCAACAGCTTCGGCGCGAGACCGCCGATATCACCGGCGCCCTGGCACAGCAGGATGTCGCCGGCACGCAGCAGCGGTTTGACCAGCGGCGCCAGGTCGACACCGCGCTCGATGTAGATCGGGTCGAGCTGACCGCGCTGACGGATGCTGTTGCACAGCTTGCGGCTGTCCGCACCCGGGATCGGCTCTTCGCCGGCCGGATAGACTTCCATCAGCAGCAGCACGTTGGCGTCGGCCAGTACATTGACGAAATCGTCGTACAGGTCACGGGTGCGGCTGTAGCGGTGCGGCTGGTAGACCATCACCAGACGGCGCTCCGGCCAGCCACCGCGTACGGCTTTGATCACGGCGGCGACTTCGGTCGGGTGGTGACCGTAGTCGTCGACCAGCATCACGTTGCCGCCGTCCACCGGCAGTTCGCCGTAGACCTGGAAGCGTCGGCCAACGCCCTGGAACCCGGACAGGCCCTGGACAATGGCTTCATCGCTGACGCCTTCGTCGGTGGCGATGCAGATGGTTGCCAGCGAGTTGAGCACGTTATGGTTGCCCGGCATGTTCACCGACACATCCAGCGGCTCACGGTCCGGGCGCAGCACGGTGAAGAACGTCTGCATGCCCTGCTGGCGCACATTGATTGCGCGCACGTCAGCGTCTTCGCTGAAGCCGTAGGTCACGGTCGGACGCTTGACCAGCGGCAGGATTTCACGCACCACCGGATCGTCCAGGCACATCACCGCCAAACCGTAGAACGGCAGGTTGTGCAGGAATTCGACGAAGGTTTTCTTCAGTTTGTTGAAGTCACCGTCGTAAGTCGCCATGTGGTCGGCGTCGATGTTGGTCACCACCGCCACCAGCGGTTGCAGGTGCAGGAAACTGGCATCGCTTTCGTCGGCTTCGGCGATCAGGTAGCGGCTGGTGCCGAGCTGGGCATTGGTGCCCGCAGCATTCAGACGGCCACCGATGACGAAGGTCGGATCCAGACCACCGGCCGCGAACACCGAAGCGATCAGGCTGGTGGTGGTGGTTTTGCCGTGGGTACCGGCGACGGCGATGCCGTGGCGATAGCGCATCAGCTCGGCGAGCATTTCGGCACGCGGGACCACTGGAATGCGGCGCTCCAGCGCGGTCGCCACTTCCGGGTTGGAGGTGTTGACGGCGCTCGAGACCACCAGCACATCGGCGGTCGCGGCGTTCTCGGCGTGGTGGCCGATATAAATGTGCGCACCAAACGATTCCAGACGCTCGGTCACCGGCGAAGCTTTCAGGTCGGAACCGGACACTTCATAGCCGAGGTTCAGCAGCACTTCCGCGATACCGCACATGCCCACGCCGCCGATACCGACGAAGTGAATGCGACGGATGCGGCGCATTTCCGGTTGCGGCATGGCTTTCTGATTCTCAACCATGGGCCACCTCCAGACAGGTATCGACCACGCTACGGGTGGCATCGGGTTTGGCCAGACGGCGGGCCGCTTGGGCCATTTCTTCGAGTCGTTGCGGTTGCATCAAGACCTCTGTCAGGCGCGCGGCAAGGTCCGCGGCACCAGTCGTTCTTTGCGGCATCAGGAAGGCTGCGCCTTCACGGGCCAAATAATCGGCGTTGCGGGTCTGGTGATCGTCGATCGCGTGGGGCAAAGGCACCAGTATCGAGGGCAGACCGACGGCAGCCAGCTCACTGATGGTCAGCGCGCCAGCGCGGCACACCACCAGGTCAGCCCAGCCATAGGCCTGGGCCATGTCTTTGATGAACGGCTGCACCTGCGCATCCACGCCGGCGGCGCGATAGCGCTCTGCAGTCACTTCATCGTGGTTTTTGCCGGCCTGATGAAACACTTCCGGGCGCAAATCGGCAGGGACTTGCGCCAGGGCTTCAGGCAGCAACTTGTTCAACGGTTCTGCGCCCAGGCTTCCGCCAAGGATCAGCAAACGCGCTTTGCGACCGGCCAGGGCAGGTCGCGATGTTTCGAGGAACAGCTCGCTGCGCACCGGGTTTCCGGTGGTACGGCGGGTGTCCGACAGAGTAAAGGTGTCGGGGAACGCTTCACACACCCGGGCGGCGAACGGCACCAGCAACCGATTGGCGGTGCCGGCCACGGCGTTCTGCTCGTGAACGATCACCGGCACACCGGCCAATTTGGCGGCGATACCACCAGGACCGGTCACATAACCACCGAAGCCGACCACGCAGACTGGACGCAGCTTGCGAATCACCGCCCGCGCCTGCCACACCGACTTGAGCAGCATGAACGGTGCCTTGAGCAGCGACAGCTTGCCCTTGCCACGCAACCCCGTGGCATTGATGCGGTGCAGCTCAAGACCTGCAGCCGGCACCAGATCGTTTTCGATCCCGCGTGGCGTGCCGAGCCAGTGCACGGTGTAGCCGCGCGCCTGGAATTCGCGGGCACAGGACAGCGCCGGGAACACGTGGCCGCCGGTACCGCCGGCCATGATCAATACGTTAGCGCCCATGGTTCGGCTCCTCGGCGAAGTCGCTCTCATGGAACTCCATCTCTTCACTGCCCAGGTGGGTTCGACTCTCCCACTCGATCCTCAGCAACAAGCCAAGGCAGGCGCAGCAGATCACCAGGGAACTGCCGCCATAACTGAGGAACGGCAGGGTCAGCCCCTTGGTCGGCAGCAGGCCGACGTTCACCCCGATGTTGATCAGGAACTGGCCGATCCACAGGAACGACAGACCGTAGGCCACGTAGGCCGCGAAGAACTGCTTGGCCTTCTCGGCCCACAGACCGATGTACATGCCACGGATACACACGAAGACGAACAGCGCCACGGTGCACAGCGAACCGACGGCGCCCAGCTCTTCGGCGAGCACCGAGAACACGAAGTCGGTGTGCGCTTCAGGCAGGTAGAACTGTTTCTGCACACTGTTGCCCAGGCCAACGCCCAGCCACTCACCGCGACCGAAGGCAATCAACGCTTGCGACAACTGATAGCCGGCGCCGAACTGGTCGGCCCACGGGTCAGCAAAGTTGGTCAGACGCGCCATCCGGTATGGCTGCATCTGAATCAGCAAGACCACGGCCCCGACCGCCAACACCACCATCAGCGAGAAACGGAACAGCCCGACCCCACCGAGGAACAGCATCGCTGCCGCAGCCCCCATCATCACGACGGTGGCACCGAAGTCCGGCTCCATCAGCAACAGGCCCGCCATCGGCAGCAGCACGATGAACGGCTTGAAGAAGCCCATCCAGCTCTCGCGCACTTCTTTCTGCCGACGCACCAGGTAACCGGCGAGGTAGATCACCACGAACACCTTGGCAATCTCGGACGGCTGCACGTTGAAGAAGCTGAAACCGATCCAGCGCATCGAACCGTTCACTTCGCGGCCGATCCCGGGGACGATCACCATCACCAGCAGACCGAATGCGCCGATCAGCATCATCCAGCCCAGACGCTGCCAGGTGGCGATCGGAATCATCATGGTAACGATGCAGGCACCCAGGCCCAGCGCCACATAGATCAGGTGGCGAATCATGTAGTACAGCGCGCTGCCCGATTGCGCCGCCGCCACTTCGGTGGACGCCGAGGCAATCATGACCAGGCCCAGGCCCAGCAGCGCCAGGCAACCAGCGAGCATCGGGAAGTCGAGGTCAATGCCACGGCCAGTGATGATCGGCGACGGGTACGGCTTGATGATATTGCGCAGGCTCATGCCAGATCCTCCACGGCGCGGACGAACTGGTGACCACGGTCTTCGTAATTCTTGAACATGTCGAAACTGGCGCAGGCCGGCGACAGCAGCACCACGTCACCTGGTTGGGCGACCGCACGGCATTGCTCGACGGCGTCGACCAGCGACGTGGCGCGAATCAGCGGCACAGCGTCGCCGATGGCGGCGCCGATCTTGTCGGAATCACGACCCATCAGGATCACGGCGCGGCAGTTGGCCGCCACCGGATCACGCAAGTCGTTGAACTCGGCGCCTTTGCCGTCGCCACCGGCGATCAGAATGACCTTGCCGTCGATGTCCGCACCCAGGCCTTCGATAGCCGCGAGCGCCGCACCGACGTTGGTGGCCTTGGAATCGTTGTAGTAGCCGACGCCGTCCAGATCACGAACCCACTGGCAGCGATGTTCGAGGCCGGTGAAGTTGCGCAGCGCATCCAGCATGGCGTCGAACGGCAGACCGACCGCATGACCGAGCGCCAGCGCCGCGAGGGCGTTGGCCTGGTTGTGCGCACCGCGCACTTTCAGTTCGCGCACCGGCATCAGGTTCTGGAATTCGAAGGCCAGGTATTTCTCGCCGTTTTCTTCACGCAGGCCGAAGGCTTTGAAATCCGGCTTGTTCAGACCGAAGGTCCAGCATGGCTGACCTTCGCCGATCAACGGACGGCTGAGCGCGTCCTGGCGGTTGACCACGAACTGCTTCGCCCCACGGAAAATCCGGTGCTTGGCCAGGTGGTACGCCGGCAGGCCGCTGTAGCGGTCCATGTGGTCTTCGCTGATGTTGAGTACGGTGGCCACTTCGGCGTTGAGCTGGTCGGTGGTTTCCAGCTGGAAGCTCGACAGCTCCATCACGTACAGCTCGACGTCGTCGCTGAGCAACTCAAGCGCCGGCGTACCGAGGTTGCCGCCCACCGCGACGCGTTTGCCGGCCGCAGCCGCCATCTCGCCGACCAGGGTGGTGACGGTGCTTTTCGCGTTGGAACCGGTAATGGCCACGATCGGCGCCCGTGCGTTACGCGCGAACAGCTCGATGTCGCCGGACATTTTCACGCCACGGGCCGCAGCGGCTTGCAGGGCCGGGGTCGCCAGCGCCAGGCCGGGGCTCACGTAGAGCTCGTCGGCACGGCACAGGAATTCGACGTCCAGCTCGCCACAACGCACTTCCACGTGCGGATAGTCACGCTTGAGCGTGGCCAGTTCCGGTGGATTGTCCCGCGTATCGGCGACGGCAAACGACACGCCCCGGTTCGCCAGGAAGCGAACCAGGGACATGCCGCTCTTGCCGAGGCCGACAACGATGCGGAAGTGGTCAGAAGCGATCAGAGACACTCGTTCTACCTCAGCTTCAGGGTGGCAAGGCCGATCAGCACGAGAATCACGGTGATGATCCAGAAACGGACGATCACGCGTGGCTCGGGCCAGCCCTTGAGTTCAAAGTGGTGGTGAATCGGTGCCATGCGGAACACACGGCGACCGGTCAGCTTGAAGGAAGCAACCTGGATAACCACGGACAGGGTTTCCATCACGAACACACCGCCCATGATGAACAGCACGATTTCCTGACGCACTATCACCGCGATGGTGCCCAGTGCCGCGCCCAGCGCCAGTGCACCGACGTCGCCCATGAACACTTGCGCCGGATAGGTGTTGAACCACAGGAAACCGAGGCCGGCACCGATCAACGCGCCGCAGAACACGATCAGTTCGCCCGCGCCCGGCACGTAAGGGATCAGCAGGTATTCGGCGAATTTCACGTTACCCGACAGGTAGCAGAAAATGCCCAGGCCACCGCCGACCATCACGGTTGGCATGATTGCCAGGCCGTCGAGGCCGTCAGTCAGGTTGACCGCATTGCTCGAACCGACGATCACGAAGTAGGTCAGCACGATGAAACCGGCACCCAGCGGAATGCTGTAGTCCTTGAGCATCGGCAGGATCAGCGTGGTTTCCACCGGCGTGGTAGCGGTCATATAAAGGAAGATCGCCGCGCCCAGACCAAACACCGATTGCCAGAAATATTTCCAGCGGCTTGGCAGGCCACGGGAGTTCTTCTCGATCACCTTGCGGTAGTCGTCGACCCAGCCGATGGCGCCGAACAGCAGGGTCACCAACAATACGACCCACACGTAGCGGTTGCTCAGGTCAGCCCACAGCAGGGTGCTGACACCGATGGAGGACAGAATCAGTGCGCCGCCCATGGTCGGTGTACCCGACTTGGACAGGTGCGATTGCGGGCCGTCATTGCGAACGGACTGGCCGATCTGACGCTTCTGCAGGGTGCGGATCATCCACGGGCCATAGCACAGCGACAAGACCAGCGCAGTCAGCACACCGAGGATCCCGCGCAGGGTCAGGTACTGGAAGACCGCGAAGCCTTTGTAGAACTGTTGCAGATACTCCGCTAGCAGCAGCAGCATTAATGTTTCTCCAGACTGGACCCGCACAGAGCCGCAACGATGTTTTCCATCGCTGCACTGCGCGAACCCTTGATCAAAATGGTGGTGTTTGTGTCCTGCTCGGCGTCGAGGGCCTGGATCAGTTCGGCTTGCGTGCCGAAGTGATGCGCCTCTTTACCGAATGCGTTTACGGCGTGAACCATGTTCGGTCCGACCGCGTAAAGCGCGGAAACCTTGCCCCGGGCGTACTCGCCCACGTCGCGGTGCCCCTGCTCCGCCCAGTCGCCCAACTCGCCGATATCTCCGAGCACCAGGACGGTGCGGCCGGAAAAGCCGGCGAGTATATCAACGGCAGCGCACATGGAGGTGGGGTTTGCGTTGTAAGTGTCATCGATCACGCGCATGCCGTTTCTCGCCAGTTGCGCGACGGTGCGACCCTTGACCGGTTGCACGGCGCCAAGCCCGGTGGCAATGCCGAACAGCGACACGCCCAAGGCGTGAGCGGCAGCGGCAGCAGCCATGGCGTTGGCGACGTTATGCGTGCCGAGCAGGTTCAACTGAACGTGCTCGACACCTTCAGGTGTATGCAGTTTGAAGGCCGGGCAACCACGGGCGTCGGTGCTCAGGTCACTGGCGTAGAAATCTGCCTGAGAATTGCTCAGGGAGAAGGTCAGCACCTTGCGTGCGCCGGCGCGGGTCTTCCAGATACCGAAGGCCTTGTCGTCGAGGTTGAGCACGGCAACGCCATCCGCCGCCAGCCCGTCGATGATCTCGCCTTTGGCTTCGACGATTTTTTCCGGGCCGCCGAATTCACCGACGTGTGCGGTGCCGGCATTGTTCAGAATCGCCACATGCGGCCGGGTCAACCCGACGGTGTAGGCGATTTCGCCCAGGCGCGAGGCACCCAGTTCGATCACGGCCGCGGTATGTTCCGGGGCCAGTTCGAGCAGGGTCAGCGGTGCGCCCAGATCATTGTTCAGGTTGCCACGGGTAGCGAGTACCGGCCCACGCGTACGCAGGATGCTCGCCAGCATCTCCTTGACCGTGGTCTTGCCGCTGGAGCCGGTGATGGCAGCGACCGGCTGTGTGAACGCGGCACGGTTCAACGCCCCCAACTGGCCGAGGGCCTGACGGGTATCCTTGACCAGCAATTGCGGCAAGGTGCTGTCGGGCACTTCGCGCTCGACCAGCGCCGCGACGGCGCCTTTGCCGGCAACCTCGTTCAGGTAGTCATGACCGTCGAAACGCGGACCGGTCAGGGCAATGAACAACTGCCCGGGCTTGATCGCGCGGCTGTCGATGCTGACGCCGTCGAAACTGGCATCGCTGCTGACCAGACGTGCGTCGAGCACGTTGCTCAGTTCGCTCAATGTCAGGGCCTTAAGCATGGGCCACCTCCCATGCAGTGAGGGCATGATCGGCTTCGACCAGATCGGAGAAATCGTGACGCTCGCCGTTGATTTCCTGATAGTCCTCGTGGCCTTTACCGGCCAGGACAATCACGTCATCCGCCGAAGCACCGGCGATCAACTGGGCAATCGCCTGACCACGACCGGCAACGAAGGTGACTTTATCCACAGCGGTGAAGCCTGCGCGGATGTCATCGAAAATCTGCGCCGGATCTTCCGTGCGCGGGTTGTCATCGGTGACCAGTACGCGGTCAGCCAGACGCTCGACCACTTCGGCCATCAGCGGACGCTTGCCACGATCGCGGTCACCGCCGCAGCCGAACAGGCACAGCAACTGGCCTTTGACGTGTGGGCGCAGCGCGGTCAGAACTTTTTCCAGGGCATCCGGGGTGTGGGCGTAATCGACCACCACCAGCGGCTGAGTACCGCCACCCAGACGCTGCATGCGTCCGGCCGGGCCTTCGAGTTTCGGCAGCACCTTGAGAATTTCGTCGAGGGCATAGTCCAGACCGAGCAAGGCGCCGACGGCTGCCAGCACGTTGCTCAGATTGAAACGGCCGAGCAGTGTGCTGCGCAGATGATGCTCGCCTTGTGGCGTGACCAGCGTGGCGCGCACGCCGTGATCATCGAACTGCGCTTCACGGCAATAAAGGTAGGCGCTGCTGTCGAGCAGGCTGTAGCTGATCAGACGCGAGTCACGTTTTTCAGCGGCCAGTTGCCGGCCGAAATCGTCGTCGAGGTTGACCACCCGGCACTTCAAGTCATTCCAGGCGAACAGCTTGGCCTTGGCCTCGGCGTACGCTTGCATGGTGCCGTGATAATCCAGGTGATCGCGGGACAGGTTGGTCATCACCGCCACGTCGAACGCCAACGCGGTGACCCGGCCCTGATCCAGACCGTGGGACGAAACTTCCATGGCCACGGCTTTGGCCCCGGCCTTTTTCAGGTCGGCCAGGGTGGCTTGCACGGCAATCGGGTTCGGCGTGGTGTGCAGACCGCTTTGCAGCGCGCCATAGAAGCCGGAACCCAGAGTCCCGACAATGCCGCAATGCTGACCGAGCAGATCCAGTGCCTGCGCGACCAGTTGGGTCACGCTGGTTTTGCCGTTGGTGCCTGTGACGCCGACCAGGTTCAGGTGACGACTCGGCTCGCCATAAAAACGCCCGGCAATGTCGGACAGCTGCGCAGCCAGACCCTTGACCGGAATCAACGGCACTTCGGTGATCGGCAGCACGGTGGCGCCTTCCACTTCGTAGGCAACCGCCGCCGCGCCGCGCTGCAAGGCATCGGCGATGTGCGCACGGCCATCGAATTTGCCGCCCGGCACGGCGAGGAACAAATCACCGGCGCGTACGTTGCGGCTGTCCAGCGCCAATTCACGGATCAACAGATCGTGGCCGGCGTGGGGAAATATCTTGTTCAGACTCAGAGACATCAGCCGCGCCCTCCATTGGCTTTCAGCGGAACGACCGGCGTAGCGTTGGCCTGTTGGGTGGTCGGCAGGTTGTCCGGGGTCACGTTCATCAGACGCAGGGTGCCGGACATCACACGGCTGAACACCGGCGCCGAAACCAGACCACCGAAGTAGCCGGCCTTGGACGGTTCATCGATCACCACAACGATGGCGTAACGAGGATCGCTCATCGGACCGAAACCGGCGAACAGCGAGCGGTAGGAGTTTTCGGCGTAGCCCTTGGTGCCCACCGATGTTTTACGTGCAGTACCGGACTTGCCAGCCACGTGATACGCCGGCACCTGCGCACGGAACACGCCGCGCGGTGCTTCGATCACTTGCTGCAGCATGCCCTGCATGGTTTTCGCGACCGATTCCGGCAGCACCTGGGTGGTCTGCGGCGCCTTGTCGGTTTTGATCAGGGTCAGCGGCGCGAGACGACCGTTGTTGGCCAGCGCCGAGAACGCGTGCACCAGTTGAATCGCAGTCACGGAAATACCGTAGCCATACGACAGCGTTGCAGTCTCAGCCTTGCGCCAGTCGCGGTAGTTCGGCAGGTTGCCGACGCGCTCGCCCGGGAAGCCGAGGCCGGTGTCCTGGCCCAGGCCGACTTTCTGTGCGAGGCGGTAAATGGTTTCACCACCGATATCGAACGCGACCTTACTCATGCCGACGTTACTGGAATTGATCAGAATACCGGTCATGTCCAGCACCGGACCTTCGCTTTTGGAAACGTCCTTGATCGTGTATTTACCGATCTGCAACGTGCCCGGATACACCTCGACGGTGTCGGTCGGTTTCCAGCGGCCGGACTCGATGGCAGCGCTCATCGAGATCGCTTTCATGGTCGAACCCGGTTCAAACACGTCGATCATCGCGCGGTTACGCATCATCGCCGGTTGCAGGTTGCGACGGTTGTTCGGGTTGTAGGTCGGCTGGTTGACCATGGCGAGGATCTCGCCGGTCTTCACGTCCATGATCACCAGACTGCCGGCCTTGGCGCCGTTCTCGATGATCGCGTTGCGCAGTTCGCGGTTGGCCAGGTATTGCAGACGCAGGTCAATCGACAACGCCAAGGGCTTGCCGGCCTTGGCGTTCTTGGTGACCTGGACATCCTTGATCAGCCGACCGCGCCGATCCTTGATGACCTGCCGCTTGCCCGGCACCCCGGCCAGCCACTCGTCGTAGGCCAGTTCGACGCCTTCGCGCCCGTGATCGTCGATGTCGGTAAAGCCGACCATGTGCGCGGTGACTTCACCGGCCGGATAAAAGCGGCGGAATTCTTCGATGCCGTACACGCCCGGCACTTTCAGGTCGAGCACGGTCTGGCCCTGCTCGGGGGTCAACCCGCGCACCAGATAAATGAATTCTTTGTTAGCCTGGGCTTCAAGGCGTTCTGCCAGGGCTTTCGGATCCTGACCCAACGCTGCCGCCAATGCCGGCCACTTCTCTTTGGCCGTCTGCATTTCCTTGGCGTTGGCCCACAGGGTGGTCACCGGGGTACTCACGGCCAAAGGCTCGCCGTTGCGGTCAGTGATCAGACCACGGTGAGCCGGAATCGGAATGTGACGGAGACTGCGCGCGTCGCCCTGCCCCTTGAGGAAATCGCGGTCAACCACTTGCAGGTCGATGATGCGCCAGCAGATCGCCGCGACCATGACGCCAAGCAGTGCCACCATCAGACGGAAGCGCCACGGAAAGAGTGCCCCTTCGAGTTTCATCATGGCGCCACCATCTTCACGTCAGCCGCGCCCGGGATGTGCATTTTCAGTTGTTCGGTGGCCAGCACTTCGATCCGGCTGTGGGCGGTCCAGGTACTTTGTTCGAGAATCAGGCGCCCCCACTCGGCCTGCGCCTTGTCGCGCACGCTGAGTTCGTTGTAAAGAGTGTTGAGCAACTGGCGGTTCCAGTGCGCGCTGTAAGACACGCCGATGGCCGACACGAGCACGCCGATAAACAGCAGCAGCATGATAAAGCTGCCGCCCGGCAGGGGTTTGGCGAAAAGCTTGCTCACCGCAACTTCTCCGCGACACGCATGACAGCGCTACGGGAACGTGGGTTGGCTTTGAGTTCGGCGTCGGAGGCCGTCTGCGCTTTGCCATGGATCTTGATTTTCGGTTCGAACGCCACGTGGCGAACCGGCAGATTGCGCGGCAAGTTGTCGGCTTCGCCTTTCACCAGCTTGCGCATGAACAGCTTGACGATGCGGTCTTCCAGCGAGTGGAAGCTGATGACCACCAGACGGCCACCCACCTCCAGCGCATCCAGCGCGGCTTCGAGGCCGGTTTCCAGATCGCCCAGTTCGTTGTTGACGTGAATGCGCAAACCCTGGAACGCACGGGTAGCCGGGTTCTTGCCCTTCTCCCACGCCGGGTTGGCGACTTTCAAGACTTCGGCCAGGTCGGCGGTGCGCTCGAACGGTTTGATATCGCGGCGCTCGGCCACGGCACGGGCCATCCGGCCGGAGAAACGTTCTTCGCCGTATTCCTTGAACACCCGGGCGATTTCTTCCACCGGTGCGGTGTTGACGAATTCGGCGGCGCTGATGCCTCGGGACGGATCCATGCGCATGTCCAGCGGGCCGTCGTTGAGAAAACTGAAGCCGCGCTCGGCGTCGTCAAGCTGCGGCGAAGACACGCCCAGATCCAGCAGGATCCCGCTGACCTTGCCGGCCAGACCGCGCTCGGCCACTTCCGAACCCAGCTCGGCAAAGCTGCGCTGCACAACGACAAAGCGGCCGTCTTCGGCCGCTAGCGTTTGCCCGGTGGCAATCGCTTGTGGATCTTTGTCGAATCCGATGAGCCGACCGTCCGTCCCGAGCTGGCTGAGGATCAACCGACTGTGCCCGCCGCGCCCGAACGTACCGTCCAGATAGCAGCCATCAGGACGTACGGCGAGAGCCTCGACGGCTTCGTCAAGCAGTACGGTGATGTGGTTAAAGCCGCTATCAATAGTCACAGGATCAAATCACGCAGTTCGTCAGGCATGGCGCCCGGTTGTTGAATAGCAGCAAGGTCAGCGGCAGATACCGCGTTCCATGCATCCTCGTCCCACAGTTGGAACTTGTTCAGTTGGCCTACCAGCATCGCGCGCTTGTCCAGCTTGGCGTATTCGCGCAGACGCGGTGGAACCAGAAAACGACCACTGCCATCGAGTTCGAGGTCGACGGCATTACCAATCAATAAACGTTGCAGGCGACGGTTCTCTTCGCGAAGCGAAGGGAGTGCACGCAACTTGGTTTCAATAATTTCCCACTCGTCGAGCGGGTAGACACACAGGCATGGATCAACGGCATCAATGGTCACGATCAATTGGCCGGAACTACGCGAAACGAGCTCGTCACGGTACCGGCTCGGCATGGCGAGACGGCCCTTTGCATCGAGACTGATAGCGTTAGCTCCGCGAAACACGTCAGCGTTTCTCCAATTTTTATCGTTTTGAGCTCAAAAAACCCACTTCATGCCACTTTCCGCCACTTGCGCACACTATAGGAATGCGCCCACCACACCGTCAAGGCGCGGATTAAAGGAAAACCCTTACAGAACGGAGATTTAGGAGCTTAAAAGGAGGGGTAACGAGAATCTGACGGATACTTTTGACCAATAACTTGATGCAGCACTGAGAGCTGCGCTCGAAAGTTAAAGTAATTTGTTAAGAGTAAGATTTTTTCGGTATTACAAAAGCGCTTCTGCTGTTGATTGAAGCAAGGTGGGAAATGGCTATTACTGCATTTGCCGCTGCCGAACTTTAGCGCAGGCCTGCCGATAATACACAGCCCTGATGCCTTTGATTCAAGCAGGGAAAGAAAAAGGTGGAGAGTCGATCTGTAAGCCGGGTTCTGTCTTGAACAGTCATTCGTCTACGATGGCCATCACTGGACATCTTTAGCAACCTACCCGGTCCCAGCGCGGGCCACGCCTTGGGACCCTATTTGGTCTTGCTCCAAGTGGGGTTTACCTAGCCACGAACTGTTGCCAGACGTGCGGTGCGCTCTTACCGCACCTTTTCACCCTTACCGGCGCCGAAGCGCTTAGGCGGTTATTTTCTGTGGCACTTTCCGTAGGCTCACGCCTCCCAGGCATTACCTGGCACTTCGCCCTATGGAGCCCGGACTTTCCTCCCCCCCCTAATTTTCATAGAGGGCAGCGACTGTCCGATCGACTCTCCGCCGCGCAGGTTAACGGCAGAGCGCCCGAAGAACAAGCGCTAATAGCCGCGAAACCTGTCTGCGCGACGGGCTACTCGCCCTTCTGCTTGTCCAGTGCGACCTGGTACAGCACGTTTTTGCGCTCACCGGTAATTTGCGCAGCCAGCGCCGCGGCACGCTTGAGCGGCATCTCTTCCAGCAGCAGATCAAGGATGCGCATCGCCTCGCTGCTGACGGCGTCTTCGGACTCCGGCGCGGACCAGCCGGCCACCAGCACCACGCATTCGCCGCGCTGCTGATTGCTGTCGGATTCGACAAACGCCCGCAGCTCGGCCAACGGCAAACCTTTAAGCGTCTCGAAAGTCTTGGTGATTTCACGGGCCAGCAACGCCTGACGCTCGCCGCCGAACACCGCCTCCATGTCCTGCAGGCATTCAAGAATGCGATGCGGGGCTTCATAGAAAATCAGCGTGCGCGGCTCTTCCTTGACCGCTTCCAGACGCGCCTTGCGCCCCACCGACTTGGCCGGCAGAAACCCTTCAAAGATGAAGCGATCGGACGGCAGCCCCGCCGCCGACAACGCCGCGATCAACGCACAGGCACCCGGTACTGGCACCACATTGATCCCTGCCGCCCGCGCCTGACGCACCAGGTGATAACCCGGATCGGAAATCAGCGGGGTACCGGCATCGGAGATCAGCGCAACGTTGTCGCCCGCCAGCAAGCGGGTAATAAAACGGCTACCTTCATCACGCTCGTTGTGCTCATGGCACGCGGCCAACGGCGTGGCAATCCCGAAGTGCTGCATCAACCGCGCCGAGTGACGCGTATCTTCAGCGGCGATCAGCGCTACTTCGCGAAGGATTTTCAGGGCCCGGGCGCTGATGTCGTCCAGGTTGCCGATGGGCGTCGCCACCACATAAAGCGAGCCAGCAGCGGAATTCAAAGGACCTGGAGCAGTCAAAGCGCACACCTCATGATCGGTAAAAGCCGGCATTGTAACGCGTCACGAGACTTGCGATGCGTTCCGGCCGACGCCGGTTTTGCGCGTCTTTGTGCGATGCCGCAACATTTGCTTCAGCTAAATTGACGGTTTCACGCCAGTAACATCGCGCCCCGGCCAGCGCTTGGGTACAATTCCACGCTAATTTGATCGAGTATCAGGAACACTTACATGATCGCTTGCCTGCGGCTGTTCACTGCCCTCTGCTTCGCTGCCTTGCTGGCGGCCTGCGCCAGCTCCCCTTCCTCCAGCCTTGGCGAACTTCCACGGACTCCGGATGCCAGCATCGAGCAACTGCTCGAACAGGCGACCCAGGCCAAGACGCCGGAAAAAGCCGCCCTGTTGCGCCTGAGCGCGGCAGACCTGGCTTATCGCCAAGGCAACGCCGGCCAGTCCGCGCAGATCTTGCAACAAGTGCCGATGGAGCAGTTGAAGCCTGGCCAGCAGATCTTCGCCAGCACCCTGTCTGCTGAACTGGCGATGACGCGCAATCAGCCCAAGGCTGCGCTGACCGCCCTGAGCCATCCGAGCCTGCAACACCTGAGCGAGATGCCGGAAGAGCAGCAGGTGCGCACGGGCACCGTGCATGCCCGCGCGCTGGAAGCCGACGGCCAGACCCTGGCAGCCGCTCGCGAGCGCATCTTTATCGCGCCAATGCTCAAAGGCGAAGCCGCCAGCAAGAACCACGAAGCGATCTGGACCCTGATCGCCTCGCTGCCGACAGATCAACTGCAACCCAACACCGCCGACGATCTCGGTGGCTGGATGGGCCTGGCCCTGGCGGTGAAAACGGCCGGCACCCTGGAGCAGCAGCAAGCCGCGATCGATGCCTGGCGCGCGCAGAATCCAAAACACCCGGCCGCGATCAACCTGCCGTTGCCGCTGACCAAACTCAAGGAACTGGCCAGCCAGCCCCTGAGCAAGATCGCACTGCTGCTGCCGCAAGACGGCCCGCTGGCTTCGGTCGGCAAAGCGCTTCGTGAAGGCTTCATGGCGGCGCACTACCAGGCGCAACAGGCCGGTCAGAAGCCGCCAGCCATTGAGTTCTACGACAGCTCCAAGCTGACCTCGATGGACGAGTTCTACCGCAAGGCCCAGGCCGATGGCGTGCAATTGGTAGTCGGCCCGCTGGAAAAACCGCTGGTCAAACAACTGAGCACTCGCCCGCAACTGCCGATCACTACCCTCGCGCTGAACTACAGCGAGGGCGATCAAGGCCCGGCACAACTGTTCCAGTTCGGTCTGGCCGCTGAAGACGAAGCCCGCGAAGTCTCGCGTCGGGCCCGTGCCGACGGCCTGCACCGCGCAGCGATCATGGTGCCGAAGGGCGAATGGGGCGACCGCGTATTGCGTGCGTTCAGCCAGGACTGGCAGGCCAATGGCGGCAGCATCGTTGCCACCGAGCGTGTCGATCAGCCGGTGCAACTGGCCCAGCAGATCGCCGACATGTTCCAGCTGCGTCAAAGCGAAGCCCGCGCCAAGAGTCTGCAGAATGCCGCCGGCACCAACGTAGCCGCACAGCCTTCGCGTCGTCAGGACATCGAATTCATCTTCCTGGCTGCCACTCCGCAACAGGCGCAGCAGATCAAGCCGACCCTGAACTTCCAGTACGCCGGTGACGTTCCGGTCTACGCCACCTCTCACGTCTACAGCGCCAGCGGTGATGTGAACCAGTACAACGACATGAACGGCGTTCGCTTCTGCGAAACCCCATGGTTGCTCGAAGCCAATGACCCGCTGCGCCAACAAGTCACCGCACAATGGCCACAAGCGGCCGGCAGCCTCGGCCGTTTGTACGCGATGGGTGTCGACGCCTACCGCCTGGCACCGCGCCTGGGTCAGTTGAAGGCCCTGCCGGACAGCCGCATCGAAGGTCAGTCGGGCAGCCTGGGCATGACCCAGACCCAACGCGTGGTACGCCAGTTGCCTTGGGCGCAGTTCGTCAACGGTCAGGTTCAACGCCTGCCGGACACCCCGCGCTAATGCCCGACAGCTCGCACCTGCAAAGCGGTAAAGATGCCGAGCGCCAGGCGCTCGATCATCTGCAACATCAGGGTCTGCGCCTGTTGGCGCAGAACTGGTCATGCAAACGCGGCGAGCTTGATCTGGTCATGCTTGATGGCGATACAGTAGTATTCGTGGAAGTCCGTTACAGAAAAAACACTCAATGGGGTGGCGCGCTCGCTAGCATCGATGAGCGCAAACGGCAGAAACTGATTTTCGCCGCACAGTATTTTCTTCAGCGCGAGTCGCGCTGGGCCGACTCCCCTTGCCGCTTCGACGTGGTGGCCATCGACAGGCACCCGGATCAGTTGAACTGGCTGCAGAATGCGTTCGATGGTTGATTCTCTGCACACCACCCCGGACACTTTCACCGACAACTTTTGCTCTTTGCTTTGCGGGCTGCACATTCACGTGCCGAACAGCCGCGCTACTTAAGGTCACACAGATGGACATGCAATCCCGAATTCGCCAGCTTTTCCAGGCCAGTATCGACACCAAGCAACAGGCGATGGACGTACTTGCACCGCACATCGAGCAAGCCAGCCAGATCATGGTCAATGCCCTGCTCAACGAAGGCAAAATGCTTTCGTGCGGCAACGGTGGCTCTGCCGGCGACGCCCAGCACTTCTCATCCGAACTGCTGAACCGCTTCGAGCGCGAACGTCCGAGCCTGCCCGCCATCGCCCTGACCACCGACAGCTCGACGATCACCTCGATCGCCAATGACTACAGCTACAACGAAGTGTTCTCCAAGCAGATCCGCGCGCTCGGTCAGCCAGGCGATGTGTTGCTGGCCATTTCGACCAGCGGTAACTCGGCAAACATTATTCAAGCGATCCAGGCCGCACATGATCGCGAAATGATTGTCGTAGCATTGACTGGCCGCGACGGCGGCGGCATGGCATCACTGCTGCTGCCTGAAGACGTCGAGATTCGCGTACCGGCCCATGTCACTGCACGTATTCAGGAAGTCCATCTGCTGGCGATCCATTGCCTCTGCGATCTGATCGACAGCCAACTGTTCGGGAGTGAAGAATGACCCCTAATCGCCTTGGCCTTCTGGCCTTGACCCTGTGCCTCGGCATCAGTGGCTGCACCTCGGTGGTGAATGCCAGCCGTGAAGCGCCGATTGAAGACGACCGCGGCACCCGAACCTTCGGTAGCAAAATCGATGACTCGCTGATCGAGACCAAAGTCGGCGTCAACGTGGCCAAGGCCGACCCGGCCCTGGACAACGATTCGCACATCGTCGTCACCAGCTTCAACGGCGTGGTGCTGCTCGCCGGCCAGACGCCGCGCGAAGACCTCAAAGCCAAGGCCGAACAGGCCGCCGCCAACGTCCAGCGCGTGAAGAAGGTGCACAACGAGCTGCAAGTGCTGCAACCTTCCTCCCTGCTGGCACGCCAGAACGACGCCTGGCTGACCACCAAGATCAAGACTCAGATGCTGACCGACGCCAACATTCCCGGCTCGCGCATCAAAGTCGTGACCGAGAACGGCATCGTCTATCTGCTGGGCCTGCTGACCAAGCAGGAAGCTCAACAGGCGACCAATCTGGTGCAAAGCGTTTCCGGCGTGCAGAAGATCGTGAAGCTGTTCGAATACATCGACTGACCTACACCCCTGTAGGAGC